>NZ_JBGTYY010000010.1:0-71251 GCF_041807705.1 Mannheimia kashgarensis | reverse complement strand
GAACAAAAAAGAACGACGCACTGAACTTAAAACCTAACCGTTCACAACAGCGCGTCGTTGTGTGGGGTGCATTATAGAGAAATCTGAAATGAACGCAAGTGTTTTTTGTAAAAAATTTTAAAAAAATGGCCGCTTGCGTATTTTTACGGCAACTTGTTTATTTATTGTGAGAACTTTATTGATATTTCAGTATTCAATTTATAAAAATGTGATCTATATCACAAAATTATTTACTCTTTTGAAGTACTTGCTGTTATTATTTACTAACTCGATTAGTTATTAACTTCATATATAAGGAATAAATATGAGCCAATTAGATGAATTGCGTAAAGTAACCGTTGTTGTTGCCGATACAGGCGATATTGAAGCGATGAAGCTTTATAAACCTGAAGACGCAACCACAAACCCATCTTTAATTTTAAGTGCATCAGCATTACCGCAATATGCTCCATTAATTGAAGATGCTATTGCTTATGCAAAAGCACAAAGTAGCGATAAAGATCAGCAATTAGTTGATGCTGAAGATAAGTTAGCAGTAAATATCGGTTTAGAGATTCTAAAACTTGTTCCAGGGCGTATTTCTACTGAAGTTGATGCTCGCTTTTCTTATGATACAGAGAAAACTATCGCTAAAGCACGCAAATTAATTGCATTATATAATGATGCTGGCATCAGCAATGATCGCATTTTGATTAAAATCGCGTCTACTTGGCAAGGTATTAAAGCAGCAGAACAACTAGAGAAAGAAGGTATCAACTGTAACTTAACCTTATTGTTCTCTCAAGCTCAAGCTCGTGCTTGTGCAGAAGCAGGAGTTTACTTAATTTCTCCGTTTGTTGGCCGTATTTTAGACTGGTACAAAGCAAATGAAGGCAAAGAGTATGCTCCAGCTGAAGATCCGGGTGTAATTTCAGTAACCAATATCTATAATTACTATAAACAGCACGGCTATGATACTATCGTAATGGGTGCAAGTTTCCGTAATGTTGGAGAAATTATTGAATTAGCTGGTTGCGATCGCTTAACCATCTCGCCTTCTTTATTAAAAGAGTTACAAGAAAGCGATGAGAAATTAGTTCGCAAGTTAGATTACAAAGGCGAAATCAAACCTCGTCCAGAAAAAATGACAGAAGCTGAATTCTATTGGGAACATAACCAAGACCCAATGGCAGTTGAGAAATTAGCTGAAGGTATTCGTAAATTTGCTATCGACCAAGAGAAATTAGAAGCAATGCTTGCTGAAAAACTATAACAGTTGAATGAATGATAAAACCCACTTTAGCATTTTAGTTTAAAGTGGGTTTTCTTCTTATTGATGGATAGGTTGTAAAACTAATGATAAGTCGTTATTAATTACCTTGAATAATAAATCAATGTTTGGGTGTTTACCTACATTTTCCTTTGCATCTTCAGTATGCTCTGCAAACCATTCAAGACCTTGTTTTGCTGCAGTTGTGTCTAATTTCCCATCAAATTTCTCATAAAGTGCATAGTAGAGTTTTAGTGAGCCTAGTTTGCCTTCAATTGCTGGAATATGTTGCATTACCTCTCCGCTATTAATCACATCTAAACCTGAAAGATGATCGATGGTTGGAAAAGTTGCTAAGTAATCTTTAAATTGCATTTGGTTCTCCCTGATAAAGATAAAGGCAGATACGACATCTGCCTTTTGATTATATGCTATTATGATTAAAATTTGTAGCTTAAAGATCCGTTAATTTTACGTTCTTGCCCATAATAGCAATAAGTATCGCAAGCAGCTATATAACGGCGGTTTTCCACATTATCAACATTCACTTGTGCTGTCCAGTTGTTATTAAAGGTATAGCGAGCCATTAAATCTACTACTGTTGCTGATGGTACACAAGCATGTGAATACACGGAGTAATTTTTGGCTGTAACACTATGGCCTAGATAACGTACACCTGCTCCTATTGTTAAGCCATCAAGTACACCTTTAAAACTGTAAGTCGTTTTTGCTGCTAAGGTTGATGTTGGTATTAATGCATTACGCACATTGCCTGCTGTCGTTTCAGTATATGATTTCAAGTAAGTATAAGCTAAGACGGTATTCCAGTTATCAGTAATATTAGTATCTATCTGAACCTCTACTCCTTTCCTACGCACAGGCTCTACACTACTAATAATAGAACCCATACCTGTTGAAGAAGCCACTAACGCCCCTTTATCTTTCGCACGAAAACCCGCAATCGTAATTGTCGCATCTAACCAAGTAGGAACATATTTTAATCCCACTTTATATTGACGAGTAATATTTGGATCATAAAGAGTTTGAGTACCACTCAATCCCATTGGTAAATTAAACGATTCGCTATAGCTAAAATATGGATTTAGCCCATAAGCTCCTTCATACATAAAAGAAGCTGCATACGATGTATGATTATCTTTTACGGTTTGCGTGCTAGTGTATTCATCTTGTTTTGCTCGGTCGTGCCGGACACCTAAACCTAGCACATATTTATCCGCAATACGGGCATTATTTTGTAAATAAAATCCTAATTGGCGAGCTTTAATTTGAGTTTGAGGTGCATTTCTTACATTTTGAGCCTGACCATAACCACTTGTAGCATTAATAACATTCGTTGCTGAGGTACTCCCAAATAAAGTATAAAGAGTATCAACTTTGCTATGACGATAATCTGTACCAACTACAACGGTATTTTTTAACCAATCATTTTTATAATCCCAAGCTAGACGATTATCTACTGCATTGATGAAGGCTTTACCATCATTAAATACTACACCACGATTTAACGAATATCCTGCTAAACTTGGTGAAATTGCTGTCCAATTTGCATCATAAGCACTTGGATAGGCATAAGAACCGCGATGGTAACTGGTTAAAATACTTAAACGAGTACGTTCACTAATATCCCATTCAAAACTTGGGGCAACATACAGCACTTCATTTTTGGTTAAATCCCAATCTCCATCACGAGCACCATAGCTGGTGACAACACGGTAACGAGCAGATTGGTCAGAATTCATTGCTCCTGTGTAATCGACAGCAAAACCATATTGAGTATGATTTCCCATATTTAGCTTGAATTCACCTGTACCAACTTTCTCTTTACTCGCTCTTTTTGTAATATAATTTACCAAACCAATCTGCTAATACCATAATTAATCCACCTAATAGAGCTGACATTGGCAATTGCTGATAAGCCTTTGTTATCCCTAAAAATCGTGCGATTTGTGGTACAAGTAAACCGATAAAACTAAGTGGCCCAATAATCAATGTGGCTAAAGCAGTTAATAATGCACTAAATAAAATCAACACCCAACGAACCTGTTTAAGGTTCAGCCCTATTGATTGAGCCACTGGAGCTTGTAAAGATAATATGTCTAACCAACGACTAAATATCAAACTAGTCAATAATAAAATAACACTCGCGATAGCAAAAGGTAAGGCAAGTTCTGCATTCACACTTTGGGTCGAACCTGATGTCCACGCAATGAGTTGATTGGCTCTTGGGTCGCCAGTGGCAATAGCAATACGTTGTAAAGTATCAAAAAAGGCCGAAAGGGAAATCCCGGTCAGTAACACTGCTAATGCCCCTAAAATACCAGCGAGCCAAAAATATTCTATTTGTTGGACAGAAAACAGAAACAGCACTACCAGAATCCCCATTGATGTACCTGAAGATACCCCAAGTAATTCAGGGCTTGCCATTGGATTGAGTGTTAATCGTTGTAAAATAAACCCTGCTATGGCTAATAAAATACCAACTGATAACGCAATCAACACTCTCGGATATCGAATTTCCAGTAACACTTTTCTCCATTGCGTTTCCATTTCAATAATCGATAAACCACTATTACCATTACCCATAAATAAAGCAAGCAACACTGCTACCATAAAGCCAAATACAATCAAGGCAATTATAAGCGGTGATATTTTTCGATTATTTTGCAAATGTGTTTCTTGCACTCGCCCTGCGTGAGGCAATGCTTTAAACATTAATGGTGTGCCGAGTAAAGCAGTTACTGCCCCTGTTGGTAAGTTAATTCCTTTAAAATGAGCCAAAAGTTGCAAACATAAATCGGTAACACAAAGCAATAACGCTCCCAAAACAAAGGCAGAAATCAACTGCCCTTTCAAGGTTCTGATACCAAACTGTCGAACCATTGTTGCTGCCGCTAGCCCAATAAATCCGAGCATTCCAACTGCCGAGACCACCACTGCAATTAACAATGCTGACACCAATACGCCAACTAGCCCCAATTTCCCAACTGATACTCCTAAACTTTGAGCATTATTGTCATTTAGAGATAAAATTGTTAAAGGGCGAATTAGCACCACAACAAGTAAAAAAGCGGGTACGGTTTGGGCTATTAGCCAAAAGCTGTCTCGCCAACTTTCTTGAATAAGAGAACCAGCTCCCCATTGCGATAATCCTCTTGCCTCTTCCAGGTAAAATAGCATCATCATTGCTGAGAATGAGCCAAAGTAAAGATTAACGACTAACCCCGCTAAAATCAGTAATAATGCCGACATTGTTTTTCTCATTCAAGACTTAATACCAATACCAAACTTAATACTGCACCAAAGAGAGCAATCACACTTGAGCCATTTTCTAACCATTGCGGAGCAAAAATCGCTGTAAGAAATAAAGCGAATTGTGAGCCACTACTGATACCGAGTGAATAATCCGAAGCGAGAGGATTAGCTAAAACTTGCTGTAATAACAAGCTGGCAAATCCTAAAATACCGACAGCCAGTAACGCCATCAGCACACGTGGGAGAGTGTAGTTTTGCACTAAAAGTAGATCTAAATTTTCTGTAGCTTGAAACAATGCATCAAAATGTATTTCATTCGGCAATTGAGCTTTAATTAAAATGGTAAATAATCCACAAAAAATGACCGCTAGTAATAAACCTAGCCGTAAAATAGGTTTTGTCACCATACTTCGCCTCCATTTACTAAGGCTTCTGCTAACATTTCAGCAAAACGCTGTGCCGATGGGATCCCACCAAAAGTCCAGACTTCAGGCAAAATCAAGGGTGTTTTTGCCATTTCCAAACGTTGCCAAAGACTGTTATATTTCAATGCTGATGCAATATTTGCAGGATAGGGTTTAACTATCACAAATCGGCTATTTTGTGGCAAACTGGCTAATTGCGTTACATTAATTACTTCAAAACCCCAATTGTTGTACGAGCCTTGCCAACTATTTTCAAAACCGAGTTGTGAAAGTACCGTACCAAAAGAGCTATTTTTCGCATAAATTCTCAAATGACGAGTGTCAATAAACTGTACTAATGCAACAGGTCGGTTAAGATATGGCTTTACAAGCGGTCGAATTTTCTCAATTTTTTGCCAATAGCCTTGTTTGAGTGTGTGAAAGGCTTCTGTCTTTCCAACCAATTCTGCTACTTTTTCCGATGCAATCAGAATATTTTGCCACGCTCCGCCCTCACGATAGAAATCTACAATATCCACTTGCTGAGCAAAGCGTTCCAACAATGGTGTGGCTTGTATTAATAAAATGCAGCTGCTGAGCTTTAGAGTTTTGCGAAAGCAGTAATAACTGTTCAATATTAGGCTGCAATCGAATACCGAGATCTTTCACATTTTCAGGCAAAACAGGCTCTTTTACCCACTTTTGATAACTTTCCACATCGCCTACTGCAACGGGCTTTTCGCCTAATGCAATTAATGTTTCGGCAACCGTCCAATCCAACGTAGCAAATCCTTTTTGCGGTTCGATTGCAAAAATAGTATTAGTAAAAAAAGAGAGAAAAAACGACCGCTTGTAATAATTTCATCAGATTAGACATCAATAAAAACTCACTGGGCGTTTAGTTTTAGGGTGCTCGATCACATTAAGATCAATGCCATAAATAGATTTCAGTGAAGAGGCACTAACAATCTGGTGCGAATTACCTTCTGCCAATAATCTTCCACTATGTAAAGCGATAAGATGATCACAATAACCTGAGGCTAAATTGATATCGTGAATCACAATAATAATACCTAAATTGAGTTCGTGAGCAAGTTTCTGTACCAACTGCATTACTTCAATTTGGTGAGCAATATCAAGGGCTGCAAGCGGTTCATCAAGCAAGAGGAATT
Organism: Mannheimia kashgarensis; assembly: GCF_041807705.1. Taxonomy (NCBI): domain Bacteria; kingdom Pseudomonadati; phylum Pseudomonadota; class Gammaproteobacteria; order Pasteurellales; family Pasteurellaceae; genus Mannheimia; species Mannheimia kashgarensis. Next base: position 65,153 of record NZ_JBGTYY010000010.1, on the reverse strand, counting down.
GACTTTGTTGGGCAAGCAGCATAGCCAGCCAAATGCGAGAGCGTTCTCCGCCCGATAAAACATCAACTAGCTGATCTGAAAATTTTTCGGTATGCGTTAAGGCTAATGCTCGCTCAATAGCAGCATTATCTTGTTGCTTATTTCGACCAAATAAACCATTCCACGCATAACGCCCCATTGCAATCAGCTCACGAGCCGTTAAGTTAGTGGCTTGCGGTAAATGTTGAGGTAAATAAGCGACGTGTTTGGCAAATTCACGGCTAGACCATTCATTTAGTTCTTTTTGATTAAACGTAATTTTGCCCGACGAATAAGCGTTTTGCTTTGCCAGTAATTTGATTAAGGTAGATTTGCCCGAGCCATTATGCCCAATTAAACCATAGACTTTACCTTGCTCAAATTGCAACGAGATTGGGTGAAGTAAACGCCTATTGGGGATATCAAAGGTTACATTTTCAACGCTAAACACGTTTTTTCATTAAATGATAAATAAATTGATCTATTCTATTTAAGAACGATTAGCATTTAAACCCTTTTTATGAAGTGCCATAACAAAAAGGCTACATAAAGTGTAGCCTTTATCAATAAAATCTTAATTCCAATGAAATTGTCCATTTACTGCTGTAGCCTTGACATTAAATTGGTTATCGAAGACTGCTAAATTCGCAATTTTACCCACTTCCAATGAGCCAAGTGTATCTTCCACGCCAATCGCTCTTGCAGGATACAGTGTACTCATTCGGATTGCTTCATTGAGGCTGATATCACAATGCTGAACCACGTTACGGATAGATTCAATCATCGTAATCGCCGCACCACCTAGTGCCCCAAACTCATCGAAACATTTACCATCCTTTACGGTTACTTTTTTGCCGACAAAAATAAAAGACTCAATATCACTGCCCGCAGCGGCTACCGCATCACTCACGATCAACAATTTATCGCCTTTCGCTTTTTTCGCAATGCGGATATTGCCCCACTCAACGTGCAAGCCATCGCAGATAATACTCGCATAAATATCGCTATCTAACACAGCCCCCACAACGCCGCCTTCACGCCCGTTACTGACTGGCGACATAGCATTGTGCAAGTGTGTAGCAAAGGCTGCCCCTTCCGCAATACGCTCTTTGGTTTTCGCATAAGTGGCGTTAGAATGCCCAATAGAGACAATAATGCCTGCATCATTAAAGCGTTTAATATGATCTGCGGTTGGATTTTCTGCCGCAATAGTAATTTTAGTAATGACATCGCCATTCGCACAAAGGAACTCAAGCATTTCAGGGCTAATTTCACGGATAAACTCAGGGCGGTGAACACCTTTTTTCTCCACACTTAAATAAGGCCCTTCAAAGTGCAAGCCTAACGCTTGGTTTTTATATTTGGCTAAATATTCACGCATTACAGCAACCGCTTGCTTCATTCCCTCATCAGGCGAGGTAATGAAAGTCGGTAAATAGCTGGTTGTACCTGAACGCAAGTTCGTTTCTTGCATAATTTCAAGAGTACGAATGTTAATCTCTTCATTAAACGTAACACCGCCACAACCATTAAGCTGTAAATCAATAAAGCCGGCAGACAAATTCGCCCCACCTAAATCAATTTTTTGTAAATCTTGTGGTAAATCAGCTTCAAGGATAATCGTTTCAATTTTATCGTCTTTTACCACTAATGCGTGCTGATACAATACTTGTTCGCCTGTGTAAATGACGCAATTTGTTAAGGCATAATGGTTCATATTCTGTTCCTTTTAGGAATGTAGGGGCGTATGTCATACGCCCATTATTAATTAAAATAGGGTGTACGACGTACGCCCCTACCAATAATTAACGAGCTACGTTTTTCTCTAATTCTTTGAAATACTTAACTGTTTTAACTTTAAGCTCTTGAGTGGCTGGTTCATCACATACCACAATACCACGACGGTGTAATTGTAGGCAACTAATAGTCCAAAAGTGATTTACCGCCCCTTCCACACAAGCCTGTAAGGCTAAGGCTTTGTGATGACCTGTAACTAAAATCATCACTTCTTCTGCATCTAATAATGTACCAACGCCCACTGTTAAAGCAAATTTTGGCACTTGGCTTACATCATTATCAAAAAAGCGAGAATTTGCGATACGGGTATCTTCGGTTAAAGTTTTAATGCGAGTGCGCGAAGAAAGTGATGAAGCCGGCTCATTAAACGCAATATGACCGTCCACTCCAACACCACCCATAAACAGATGAATCTTACCATAAGAACGGATTTTTTCTTCATAACGTTCGCATTCTGCATTCACATCTTCCGCCATACCGTTCAGAATATTAATGTTTTCAGGCGGAATATCAACGTGGTCAAATAAATGTTTGAACATAAAGCTGTGGTAACTTTCAGGGTGCTCTTTCGGCAAACCAACATATTCGTCCATATTAAACGTAACCACATTCTTAAAGCTCACTTCGCCTGCTTGGTAAAGTTTAATCAGTTCTTTATAGGTTTTTTCAGGCGTTCCCCCCGTTGGCAAACCCAGCACGAAAGGGTTTTCTTTGGTTGGTTTGAACGCATTGATACGATCGACAATATAACGAGCTGCCCAAACACTCACATCATGGTCTGTTTCTAATGGAATTAAACGCATAACATCTCCTTAAAATTCTTGAACAAATTACTTCATTTTTTACTATTTTAATGAAATATAACTTCAAATTCTATTTTTTATGCTGTTTTTGTGATCTGGATCACAGAATATTTATAGATTAAAAAAGTCAATCCTCAAAAATTATTTTTGGGATCGAGATCGAAAAAATAACTTTTCCTGCTTGATGTAAATCTCACAAATGCTATACTTTTACTTGTTTTTATATACAGTATTTTTATTATGCAAGAAATTAAACTTTTTGAACAGAAATCGGTACGCAGCCACTACGATGAAGAGAAAGACAAATGGTATTTCTCAATTATTGATGTGATTGAAGTATTGACAGAAAACGGACGTCCTCGTAAATACTGGAGTGATCTTAAAGTGAAATTAAAGAGTGAAGGTAGCGAACTGTCCGAAGAAATCGGACAGTTGAAAATGCCCTCTGCTGACGGAAAAATGCGTTTAACTGATGTGGCTGATACCGAGCAACTCTTTCGTCTTATTCAATCAATTCCGAGCCCAAGGCAGAACCATTTAAGCAATGGTTAGCAAAAGTGGGTTACGAACGCTTACAGGAAATCAATGATCCTAGCCAAAGCCTTGATCGAGCCAGAGAAAATTGGCAGAAAATGGGACAAAGTGAAAAGTGGATTCAACAGCGAATGATGGGACAAGAAACCCGCAATAAACTGACCGATTATTGGAAATCATCAGGGGTGGAACAACCACAAGATTTTGCCTTTTTAACAAATGTAATTCATCAAGAATGGAGCGGGTTATCTGTTCAAAAGCATAAATCGCTTAAAGGTTTACAAAACCAAAACTTGCGAGATCATATGACAGAAGCCGAATTGCTATTTACCGCTCTTGCCGAACTTTCTAGTCGCCAAATTGCAGAAAGTATGCAAGCCGTTGGCGTTGATGAAAATGCTCAAGCAGGAAAACAAGGTGGAAATATAGCCAAAAATGCTCGTCAGGAATTAGAAAATAAAACAGGGAAATCTGTTATTACAGGAGAGAATTTTTTTGCCACTATCTACAAACGAAGAAGAAAGCTAAATACTGATAGGTTTTCTTTTATCAACAAAGGTTGGATATACACCAACCTTTCCCTGAATATTTGCAAAAATTTACAAAAAATAGACCGCTTGTCGCCCTTAAATCGACTGTGCTGCCACCGAATTCTGGTAGCCGAATTGTCGCCACGCCTCATACACGACCACCGCCACCGAGTTGGATAAATTCATACTGCGGCTGTCTTTACACATTGGAATGCGGATTTTTTGCGACATCGGCATTTCCGCCAATAACGGCTTCGGAATACCTCTGCTTTCTGGCCCGAACATTAAGAAATCGCCTAATTCATATTTCACATCGCTGTGGTTTTGTTCGCCACGAGTAGTTAAAGCAAACAGGCGTTTTGGTTTAGCTCGTTCTAAAAAATCCTCAAAGTTTTTATATTTTTGAATATTTACAAATTCGTGATAATCCAACCCAGAACGACGAAGTTTTTTATCGTCCCAGCCAAAACCAAACGGCTCAATCATATGTAAACGAAAACCACAGTTGGCACAGAGACGGATAATATTGCCGCTGTTTTGTGGGATTTCTGGTTCATATAAAACAATATCTAACATTTTTATCCCTACTCTCTCCTCTTGTGGGAGAGAAACCGAAAAATATTTCGTTCAGAAATATTTTTCAGAGAGAGGGGCATTACAAAACTTTTAAGAAAAAGAACCACTTGCTTCCCCTCTCCCTAATTTTTCTTCTGAACGAAGAAAAATCTATCCCTCTCCCACAAGGGGCGAGGGTATTATCTATATCTATACATTCCTCACAATCCAACAATTATGAATTTGTGGATTGCGTTCAAAATCCAGCGGTAAAGTTTTATGCGAAATATTTTCCGCTGTTAAACCTAATGCTGCCAAGCCGTCAAAGTCCATTTTAAAGCCACGCTTATTATTCGAGAACACAATAGTACCATCAGCAGTTAAAATACGTTTAAGCTGTTTCATTAACTCAATATGGTCTCGTTGCACGTCCCAACTGTTTTCCATTCGCTTTGAGTTGGAGAAAGTCGGCGGATCAACAAAAATCAGCTCAAATCGCTCACGACATTCTGCCAGCCACTGCAAGCAATCCGCTTGGAATAAACGATGATGGCGGAGAGATAAATTATTCAACTCTAAATTCTGCTCTGCCCAATTCAAATAGGTGTTAGACATATCCACCGTCGTCGTTGATTTCGCCCCATTTAATGCGGCGTGAACCGTTGCTGATCCCGTATAGGCAAACAGATTAAGGAAGGTTTTCCCCTTCGCCATTTCGCCTACCATTTTACGAGTTAAACGGTGGTCGAGGAACAAGCCCGTATCCAAATAATCGGTTAAGTTCACCCAGAGCTTCGCCCCATATTCGTTCACATAGAAATAGTCGCCTTTATTGGCTAATTTTTCATATTGGTTCGTGCCTTTCTGTTTTTGGCGAACTTTCAGCACCAATTTATTCGTTTCTACCCCTGTTACATAAAGAGTTGCTGAAACGGCATCAAGCAAGCGTTGGCGAGCTTTTTGCTCGTCAATATTTTTCGGAGCTTGATACTCTTGTACCACGATGTGATCGCCGTATCTGTCCACCGCTAAATTATACTCAGGCAGATCCGCATCATATAAACGGTAGGCATCAACGCCTTGCTGTTTCGCCCATTTTTCGATCTTTTTGATGTTTTTCGCTAAGCGATTAGCAAAATCAGGAGCAACTTGAGCATTTTGCTCAAATTGTAAATTTTCGTCAAAATCTGACCGCTTGTTATGCTCGCTGATAGAATAATTTTTCTGTACACAATCGAGCGGACCATTTTTCGCCTTAAATTGACGAGCAGAACGTAAGCGTAAGCAATTTAGCAACTCAGGTGCGCCACTAAAAATTGAGGCATTCCAGCCTGCAAATTGCTGTTTTAAACGCTGTCCAAATACCGAATAAAGCGCAATTAATGCAGGCGTTGTGCCTAAACGCTCACCGTAAGGTGGGTTACAAATGACCGTGCCAATTTGGTCTGGAACTGGATTTTTCAATGCTGCAACATCGCCTTGTTGCCATTGAATGAGATGATCTACCCCTGCGTTTTTAGCGTTTTGTTTCGCTTTAGCAAGGACTCGGTGGTCAAGATCGAAGCCAAAAAATGTTTTTTGTAGGGGCGAATTACAATTCGCCTTTACATTATGAGCTTCCTCCAACACTTCACACCATAATGCCAAATTATGTCCTTTCCAAGCATTAAATCCCCAATGTTTACGGTGAAGTTGTGGGGCAATATTTGCCGCCATTTGAGCAGCCTCAATCAATAGCGTGCCTGAACCACACATCGGATCAACCAATGGCGTGCCTTTTTGCCAACCTGAACGCAGCACAATGGCAGCCGCTAAAGTTTCACGCAATGGGGCTTTGCCTGTTTCCTCACGATAGCCTCGAATATGTAAGGCATCGCCACTTAAATCAAGCGAAACCACCACATTTTCACGATCTAAATAGACGTGAATACGCACATCAGGGTTATCTTTATCCACCGTTGGGCGTGCAGATCCTTTACGCTCAAAATAATCAACAATACCGTCTTTCACTCGCATCGCCCCAAATTGGGTGTTGCGGATCTCTCGGTTCGTGCCGTTAAAATCCACAAAAAAAGTATCGCGAGGATCGAACAGTTCCGCCCAATTAAATGAAACAATGGAGGCATATAAATCACTATCACTAAAAATTTTAGTTGTGATTAACGGTAGTAAAATCCGAGAGGCTAAACGGCTATGCAATAATGCTTGATATACGCCCTTTTGGGTGGTTGTAAAATGTACCCCACCCTGTGCAACTTTGCATTCTGCTTGGCAAATTTGCTCAAGCTCGGTTTTGAGCATTTCTTCAAAACCTCGTGCGGCGGTAGCAAAATAAGTTGTTTGATTTGTCATTCTTTGTTACTCAAATAAAAATATCGCCTCATTATAGCCGAACAAGCGGTCTTTTTCTTGCAAAGTTTTGCAATTTCTTAATTACTTGAAACTTAGCCAAGATCAAAAAAGGGAGATTTATTCAATCTATAAACTTGCTATTTTGAATCAATAATTGCAGAATTAGCCGATTATGAAGAAAGACAGGAGAAAGAAATGACAACTCCAACCACGATTTTATTAATTGATGACCACCCCTTAATGCGTCAAGGTATGCGTCAGCTATTGGAACTTGACGATCAATTTTCCGTTGTGGGCGAAGCTAGCAACGGCACAGACGGCATAAAACTAGCCTTACAACTTGAGCCTGATGTGATTATTTTAGATTTAAATATGAAAGGCATTTCAGGGCTTGATACGTTACGTTCATTACGTTCTCAAGGAGTAGATGCTCGCATTATCATACTAACGGTTTCTGATGAGCAATCCGATGTGTTTGCTTTAATGGACGCAGGTGTTGATGGCTATTTATTAAAAGATACCGATACGCCAGAGCTGTTAGACAATATCCGTAAAGCTGCCGCAGGCGAAGTGGTGTTAAACGAAACCGTTCGTCAGCACTTGCTAAACCGCCAACCAGAAAATGATCCGCTAAGCTGCTTAACCGATCGTGAGCTTGATGTTTTACAATGGATCGCAACCGGTATGTCAAACAAACAAATTGCCGCCCAGCTCTTTATTTCAGAAGAAACGGTAAAAGTACATATCCGCAACTTACTGCGTAAGCTCAATGTCCACTCCCGTGTGGCAGCAACCGTTCTCTATTTGGAGCAGCAGAAAGGCTAATCTAAAATACAGAAGAGATAAGAAATGCTGAATAACTTAACATTATTCAGCATTTTTGTTTATTGTTTGAATAGAATTCCGTAACACCAATTCTGGCTCTAGCATTATGGTTTGGAAATCCGTTGTTTGAGAGCGTATCCGCTTTAACAAGGTTTCAACCGCAAGTTGCCCTAATTCCGCTTTAGGCTGGCTGATGGTAGACAGCGGTGGTGAGAGATATTTTGCAAGTTCAATATCATCATAGCCAATAATTGAAATATCTGTCGGCACACTTAAACCGTGCTGCCAAATGGCCTGGTAAGCACCCAGAGCGATGGTATCACTACAGGCAAAAACTGCCGTTGGTTTTTCGGGCTGAGCAAGCAACTTATTCATTCCTTCCACACCACCTGCAAAATCAAAATGGCTTTCAATAATCCAATTTGGATTAAGCGGAATATTCGCTTCCGCTAGAGCTTTTTTGTAGCCCTCTAAACGATTTTTTGCCAATGATTTTTTTAGGCTTCCTGTAATAATCGCAATTTTAGAATGCCCTACATCAATTAAGGTTTTTGTGGCAAGATAACCACCAGATGTTGAATTTTCAAAGATTTTATCCGCATTTAATTCAGTAAACCACCAATCTAAAACCACTGTTGGCAGTGGAATATTGAGGCTTTCATCAACATTTAACCTTGCATCGCCACACATTAAGAGCAAACCATCCACTTTACGTTGAATGAACGTTTGCAAATGGTGTTGTAAACGTTCCGCATCGCCATTGGTGGTAGCAATAATCAGATTATAGTGATTTTGCTGGCAATAACGCTCAACACCTGCCATCACTTCCGCGAAGAATGGGTTGCTCGTTGCGGTAACTAGCATACCGATGGTTTTAGTTTCATTCACTTTCAGGCTGCGAGCCAAGGCAGAGGGCGTATAATTGAGCTCTTTGACTACCCTCTGCACTTTTTGCCGAATTTCCTCACTTACAAATCGACTATTATTGATAACGTGAGAAACGGTCGAAGTTGAAACCTGTGCAAGCCGTGCAATATCTTTCATTGTTGCCATTTGCAAAATTTCCCTAAAAGACGACCGCTTGTTACTGCTTACTCAAAAAATCTAAGGTTTCTTGACGAGTAGGAATTGATGGCTGAGCCCCTTTTCGGGTGACGCTAATTGCGGCTGCTGCGTGTGCAAAACGAATTGCCTCATTAAGCGGTTTATCTTCCAACATTGCAGTGACTAATGCACCATTAAAAGTATCGCCTGCTGCGGTGGTATCAACGGCATTTACACGAAAACCTGCCACAATTTCCCCTTGCTCACTTTCGCTCACAAAAACGCCTTTTGAGCCGAGTGTAATTAGCACTTTTTCAATGCCTTTTTGATGGAAGGCTTGAGCGGCTTGTTTTGCACTTTCTTCATCCACGACTTTCACGCCCGTTAAAATTTCCGCCTCAGTTTCATTTGGGGTAATCATATCTAACAGACTTAATAATTTATCAGGTAATTCTCTAGCTGGTGCAGGGTTCAACACAACTTGTGTATTATTTTCTTTGGCTATTTTTGCTGCTTGAATAATCGCTGGTAAAGGGGTTTCTAGCTGCATTAATAAGCAATCTGCTTGAGCAATTTCCGATTGAAATTCCGCCACAACAGCTTCATCTAAATGTCCATTTGCTCCGGCTGAAATCACAATGCTATTTTCGCCAGATTCTGCCACTTGGATCATTGCAATGCCTGTCATTTCATTTGCTACAGATTTGATCGGTTGAGTGTTAATACCATCTTTCTCAAAAGCGGTTTTCATTGCTTTGCCGATGTCATCATCGCCAATACAGCCAATAAAAGAAACCTTCGCCCCAAGTCGAGCCGCTGCAACGGCTTGATTTGCACCTTTTCCACCATAAGCAATGTGGTAGCTATGCCCTGTTAAGGTTTCGCCCGGTTTAGCAAAATAGGGAACGGAAATAACGTGATCAGCGTTAATGCTGCCGAGAACGGTTAGGTTTTTCATATTATATCCTTGATATATGTAGGGGAGGGTCTTGTTCCCTCCCAAACAATATAACTACTACGGACAGGCACAGGACCTGTCCCTACGCTATAATTATTTTGAAATTACTTTTAAATCTACGGGGATTTTTGCTTCTACTTTTTCGCCTTTAATGACTTTATCCGCAGTTTCCACACCTAATGAACCGATTAATTCTGGTTGTTGTGCGATAGTTGCACCTAATTTGCCACTTTCAACCGCTTTTACGCCGTCATCAGTGCCATCAAAACCAACGATTAATACCTCTTTCTTCACTGCCCCCACTGCACGCAATGCACCTAATGCCATTTCATCATTTTGTGCGAAAATCGCTTGTACATCGCCTTTGCTTGATAATAAATTTTCCGTTACATTCAAGCCTTTTGTACGATCAAAATCAGCGGGTTGAGATGCTAATACATTGAATTTATGCGCATCAATCGCTTGTTTAAAGCCCTCTCCACGCTCACGTGCAGCTGATGTACCCGCAATTCCTTCTAATTGGATAACTTTTGCGCCTGCACCCAATTTTTGTGCGATGAAATCACCCGCCATTTTACCACCAGCTACGTTATCTGATGCGATGTGGCTGACTACTTCTCCTTTGGCTGCACCACGATCTAATGTAATTACAGGGATGTTATTACGATTTGCAATTCTCACTGCATTTCCAACCGCTTCTGAATCTGTTGGGTTAATCAATAACACTTTAGCCCCACGCACGGTTAAATCTTCCACGTTAGAAAGCTCTTTTGCTGGGTCATTTTGAGAATCTAGCACCACTAATGTGTAGCCTAATTCATCCGCTTTCTTTTGAGCCCCATCTTTAAGGCTCACGAAAAATGGATTATCTAAAGTTGATACCGCTAATGCGATTGTCTCTTTCGCTGAAGCAGTTGCCGCTACAGAGAAACTCAACATAATAGCTGAAGCGAGAGTTGTTAATTTTTTCATAGAAAATCTCCTTTGAAGATGATTATACTTTTTTAGTGCCTAAATAATTATCAGCTAATACTGCTGCTAAAATCACTAACGCTTTAGCAATCATCTGATAATATGAAGAAATATCCAATAAGTTAAGGGCGTTGTTTAAGAAACCAATGATTAATGCCCCAACTAATGTACCCATTACACGTCCTTTACCGCCCATTAAGCTCGTACCACCTACCACTACTGCGGCGATTGCATCAAGCTCATAAGAAACACCTGCTGTTGGCTGTGCAGAAGAAAGACGCGAAGTGATAATTAAGCCTGCTAGTGCAGATAAGAAACCACTTACAGCAAATACGAAAATCTTGATTTTATTTACATTAATGCCTGAAAGGCGGGTTGCAGATTCATTACCGCCTAAAGCGTAAATATAGCGACCTATCGGTGTGTGTTTTAAAATATACCAAGCCACAGTAAATACAACTGCCATAATCCAAATAGGAAAAGGAATGCCAAATAAATACCCTGTGCCAATGAAAGAAAACGCGTCTGCTTGGTCAGAAAAACCGGTGCTGATTGGTCGTCCGTCAGTATAAACCATTGTTAAACCACGTAATAACGTCATTGTCACTAAGGTAGCAATAAAGGCTTGCACTTTGCCTTTTGCCACAATCACGCCACTCATACCGCCAAAGGCTGTTCCTAGTAATAAAACTAATGGAATGACAAGGAAAATCGGCATTTCCGACCCCACTAATGAGGCTGCCACTGCACCTGTTAATGCCAAAACCGAACCTACTGATAAATCAATCCCTGCAATTAAGATGACAAACGTCATTCCCACTGCAATAATCGCATTCACCGAAGTTTGGCGTAGAATATTTAAAATATTATCCACGCTGAAAAAATCAGGGTTAATCATTGAAACAATAATGATCAAAATAAATAAGGCAACAAAAGAGCGTTGCTCTATTAAAAATCTGCCTAGTTGAAATTTATTTGCTTGAGTTGTCATAAGAACACCTTAATTTAATACTGTATTTTTACCGATAGCTGCTGCCAGTAATTTTTCTTGAGTCGCTTCTTCACGAGAAAATTCTGCACTAATTCTGCCTTCGTGCATTACTAATATGCGATCACTCATTCCAAGCACTTCCGGCATATCAGACGAAACCATCAAAATACTTAATCCATCTTTTTTAAACTCATTGATTAATTGGTAAATCTCTTTTTTCGCCCCAACATCAACACCACGAGTCGGCTCGTCTAAAATCAACACATTCGGGCGGGTCATCAACCCTTTGGCGATTGCCACTTTTTGCTGATTACCACCGGAAAGCAGCCCGATTTGTTGCTCCCGATTCGGGGTTTTGATGTTAAACATCTCAATAAAATCATCGACCGCCAGTCTTTCTGCATCGTGTCTGATTGACCCACCTTTTGAGAAATGATCGAGAGAGGTCAAAGACATATTCTCTTTTACCGACATTCCTAAAATCAGCCCATCGCCTTTACGATCTTCTGAAATATACACAATGCCGTTATCCAATCCATCTTGCGGGCATTTATTGGAAATTGCTTTTCCTTTTAGCTCAATCGTGCCAGCCGTTTTCGGTAACGCACCATAAAGCACTTTCATTAACTCAGTACGCCCTGCTCCCATTAAGCCAGAAATGCCTACAATCTCGCCTTTGTGTAACTGGAACGATACATCATTTACACCGCTTCCACTTACATTTTTTACATCAAGAAGAAGTTCACCACGCTCTTGCTGCAAATGAGGGTATTGCTCTTCTAAGCGGCGACCAACCATCATTTCAATCAATTTATCTTCATCAATATCCGCAATCACTTGCTCGCCAATAAATTGACCATCACGAAGCACAGTAACATCGTCGCAAATTTGGAAAATCTCTTTTAGGCGGTGTGAAATATACACAATGCCTCGATTTTCCGCTTTCAGCTCGTGAATTACCTTAAATAAGGCTTCGGTTTCGGTATCCGTTAAGGCATCAGTTGGCTCGTCCATAATAATCACTTTAGACTCAAAACTGAGTGCTTTAGCAATTTCTACCATTTGCTGTTCGCCAATCGATAATTCAGAACAGAGCTGATGACTGCTATGTTTCACACCAAGTCTAGCAAGCAATTTATCTGCCTCTGCGTACATTTTTTTCCAATCAATCGATCCCCAAGCGGTTCTAAATTCACGTCCAAGAAAAATGTTTTCCGCAATGGTTAAGTTACCGACTAAGTTAAGCTCTTGGTGAATAATGCTAATGCCTGCTTCTTGAGAATGTTTCGGGCCTTTAAAAGTAACTTCTTGACCTAAATAAGTGATTGAGCCTGCATCTTTACTGTAAATGCCCGTCAATACTTTCATTAAAGTCGATTTACCTGCACCATTCTCACCCATTAATGCCATTACTCGCCCTGCATACACAGATAAGCAAGCATTACTGAGAGCTTTAACGCCCGGGAAAGATTTATCAATCCCATTCATTTTTAATAAGGTTTCCATCATTCCACCTTAAAACGGTACACCTGAATATAAAATAATGTTGGCATAAGGTGAGCATTCGCCTGTACGCACAACCGCTTTGCTATAGTGTGTTTGCTCTTTGAAAATTTCGTGATTTACATAATCTACTTGAATTTTATTCTGTTGAAATTGCTCAAGTTGAGCTAAACGCTCTAACAAATCCGCTAAAATCTGCGGATTTTTTTGCTTAATTTCTTCTGCAATCAGCACTCGCTCAACAAATAATTCACTAACTACCACATCAAATGTCTGTAAAAAACTCGGTACACCTGCGGTTAAAGCTAAATCTATTCTCTCCACTTCATTTGGAATAGGCAATCCTGCATCACAAATCGTCAAACTATCTGTATGACCAAGTGTGGCAATGTTGTGTGAAAGTTTTGCATTAAGATTTGTTGTTTTTTTCATCTCAATTTCCCTTTATCTCGCTTCATTATATTTGGAAAACACTCCATCGAAACGTTTCGATGAGATCATAAAAAATTTTCTGCTAACGATAAACAACCAAATTGCAAAAATGTGAAGTAGTTCAAATTATTTTGCTTTATAATAGGCAAAATCTAGTTACAAGCGGTCGGTTTTGTAAATTTTTTTGCAAATCTAACCGCTTGTTTAATTTTATTTTCTCAACACAAACTTATGGCTTTATTAATTACTCACAAATGTACTAACTGCGATATGTGCTTACCCGAATGCCCGAATGATGCGATTTCGGTGGGCGATGATATCTATGTGATCGACCCTGTATTATGTACAGAGTGTGTTGGGCATTACGACAAGCCAACCTGCCAAAAAGTTTGTCCGATTACTAACTGCATTATTACCGACCCTGATCATATTGAAACCGAAGAGCAACTTTGGGAACGCTTTGTGATGATCCATCACCCTGATAAGATATAAAAAACGGTCATATTACTATGACCGTTTCTTTTACTCGCTTTCTTCCAAACTATACGGCAGTTTTGCAATCTGTAAACTCACGCCGTTTACTCTAAATTGAGCATCAAGTTCTACATCTTTGTTTAGCACAACTTGCACCCATAGCGTGTTGTCATGCGTTGAGCTGGCTAATACTGTGCCTGTGCTTTTCCAGTTTTCGCCCAGTTGCATTTCTACTGCGGAACTTGGTTCTGGTAGAGCAACTTCGCCTTCAAATTTGCCAGCAAGGGTAAATAACGCTCGTTTATTTGCCCCACGATATTTAGCTCGGGCTACGGTTTCTTGTCCGATGTAGCAACCTTTAGTGAAAGAAATCGCATTTTCCAGTAGCTGTAAATTTGCAGCCTGTGGAATCAGCTCAAATTGGTTGGCTTTCAATAAGACAGGAACGCCGTCTTGAATGTCCATTAACGTCCAAAGGTTCTCATCAGCTGTTGTTTCAAGCACTTCGCCCCAGACAATCGCTCGAGACTGCCCTGTAGTTAAACGTAAAGCGGTCGAATTTTCGCTTAATTTTGCAAATGCTGCTTCACCTGCCATACCATAAAGTGGGTTGTCTAATTCCGTGAAGGTCACTTTTGAAAACACCGCATATTTTTTAAGTTGGGTCAAGGCTTCAGGCAATAAACTGCGGTGAATGACCGCCATAAATTTCTCATTTTCTGCACGATACAAACGCAGTAACGCACTCATTTTGCCTTTCGGATCACAATGGCTGGTTAGCGTATGTTCGCCCACCGAAATTTTTGCCACATCGCAGGTTAATTGCCCTTGCAGATATTTCTCAGCATCTACCCCTGCGATTTCAATTAAACGATACTGAGAAAGCGGCACGCAGAGATTTGGGTAGCCCTGGCTCACTTGCTTGAAATTCATTGCCATAATCTGTCCTATTCTAAATTCTGAATTTGCTCACGCATTTGCTCAATGAGCACTTTGAGTTCCACTGCAGAATTGGTTACTTCCGCATTAATTGATTTTGAGGCAAGCGTGTTCGATTCACGGTTCAGCTCTTGCATCATAAAATCAAGTTTACGCCCAACCGCACCACCTTTTTTCAGGATATTGGTGGTTTCTTTCACGTGCAGTTGCAAGCGGTCTAATTCCTCCGCCACATCAACACGTTGGGCGAGCAGTACCATTTCTTGCTCTAAACGTTGTGGATCGAGCTGTAAATTCAACTCATCAAAACGCTGTTGTAAGCGATCTTTCTGCCATTGCAAAATCTCAGGCATTAGCGCCTGTACTTTCGCCGCTTCAACCGAAATTGCCTCTAAACGCTGTTGAATTAAGGCTTGTACATTTTCGCCCTCTCTCGCACGCATTGCGATAAAGTCCGCTAAAATCTGCTCAAATCCCTCTAATAGATCTTGAGCGATTTGGTTTAAATCTTGGCTTTCATTATCCACTACACCCGGAAAACGTAATACATCAACGAGGTTGATTTCGCCTTCATTCGCCGTCTCTTTTAACCATTTTAATGATTGAACCACTTGCGTTGCGTAGTCTTTGTTTAATGCAATTTCACTGTTTTGTGTTTTGCTTAAATCAATGCGTAAACTGCACTCTACTTTGCCACGAGTTAAGGCTGAACGCAGACGTTCACGCAAGGTCATTTCAAGGTTTCGAAACTGCTCTGGCAGGCGAAAATAGGTTTCTAAAAAACGTTGATTTACCGAGCGAATTTCCCACACCGCATTGCCCCACTCTTTCTTGATTTCTAAATGGGCAAAGGCTGTCATACTATAAATCATTGGTATTCCTCATATTATTGTAACCCTCTCCCCTTTGTGGGAGAGGGACAGATTTTTATTCGTTCAGAAGAAAAATCAGAGAGAGAGAGGAATTTGCAAAAAATTTCATAAAATCAACCGCTTGTTACCCCTCTCTCTGCTCGTTTCACTGAACGCTTCAACAAGCGCGCTCTCCCACAAGAGGAGAGAGCAAAATAGACTTGATAAAGAAAACTCACATTCTACTGTTTTCTTTGTTAAAATGGTAAAAATTTTAGCAAAAAGGAAAAGGAAATGCGTCCAAATAATCGAGCAAATAACCAAGTGAGAGAGATTAAAATTACCCGCAACTACACTCGTTACGCTGAAGGTTCAGTCTTAATTGAATTTGGTGAAACCAAAGTGCTATGTAACGCAACGGTGGAGGAAACTGTTCCTCGCTTTTTGAAAGGTCAGCAACAAGGTTGGATAACAGCTGAATATGGAATGTTACCTCGTGCGACCCACTCTCGCACACAGCGTGAAGCCGCAAAAGGCAAACAAGGCGGACGCACAATGGAAATTCAACGCTTAATCGCCCGTTCTTTACGTGCGGTAGTAGATTTAAAAGCCTTAGGCGAACGTACTGTAACGGTAGATTGTGATGTAATCCAAGCCGATGGCGGCACTCGCACCGCCTCTATCACTGGAGCTTGCGTGGCGTTATATGATGCAATGAATAAATTAGTGGCAGACGGCATACTTAAAACCAATCCGATGAAAGGCTTGGTAGCAGCAATTTCGGTGGGGATTGTAGAAGGCGAAGCGGTGTGCGATTTAGAATATGTGGAAGATTCCAACGCTGAAACCGATATGAACGTGGTAATGGTAGAAGATGGTCGCTTAGTCGAAGTGCAAGGCACAGCCGAAGGCGAGCCATTCTCTCACGAAGAGTTACTCACTTTATTAGATTTAGCAAAACAAGGAATTAACCAGTTGGTTGATGCACAGCGTAAAGCGTTGACTGAATAATCTCTTCCCTATTAATCTTACTAAAGAATCTACATTAGGCGTAATTGCCTGATGTAGATTTTTTTATTCCCCTTACTCTTAAATAACCATTATTTTTTTATAGATATATTGCCTTCTTTTAAAAATCAATGTAAATTTCGTTTTCCATTATTTATTTATGGTTTTTACTTTTGAGGTTTGAAAAATGTTTAAGAAAAATAATCTTGCGGCTGCAGTATTTATTGCAATTAGTGGGATCAGTTATGCAAATGAAGCTGTATTGGAGACAATCAATGTTGATGGCAGCATACCTTCAACAAAAGGAAAATTACTCGGCGATGAGTTAAATAGCAATGAAGCTATTGTTGATGAAAAAAGACTAAAACAAGGTGGCGTTACCTTAGGTAATGCCCTTTCTGGTGAATTAGGGATTCACTCTAGCCAATTTGGGGGTGGAGCAAGCACGCCAATTATTCGTGGGCAAGAGAGCAAAAGAGCGAAGATCTTACAAAATAACGGTGAAAATTTAGATATGTCGGGAATGTCACCCGATCATGCAGTTACCGTTGATGCCTTACTAGCTAAACGCATTGAAATTTTACGTGGCCCAACAACCCTGCTTTATAGTGCAGGAAATACCGCTGGTGTGATTAATGTTATTGATAACAAAATTCCAACAGCCATTCCGGAAAAAGGCTATGAAGGGCAATTTGGTGTACGCTTTGGTTCAGCGAGTAAAGAGCGTTTAACCTACGGCGGTTCAACCTTTGCACTGGGTAACAATCTTGCACTGCGTGTACAAGGTATGTATAACAAAGCCTCTGCATATTATGCTCCGAATTTTACCATTGAAGGAAAACCATATCACCGAGTGCCAGACAGCGATGTGCAGTCCCAAACAGGTACAATCGGGCTTTCTTGGATTGGCGAACGTGGGCATATTGGTTTAGCCTACACCGACCGCAAGGATAAATATGGATTGGTTGGGCATACGCATAAATATGATCACCACACCATCAGTATTATTCGCCAAGCAGTAATGTTTGCGAAAGGCTATTTACGCTTCTACCCACACTTAGCAGAAGAAGGCGATATTGATTACAACAACCCGGGCATTCGTTTACTTCACACCCATATTCCTGGTGGTTCGCACTATGGGCAAGATAACCACGAGCACGGTAAACCTTGGATTGATATGCGTTCCAAACGATTTGATCTTGATGGAAGTTTAAAAAATCCACTGCCGGGCTTTGAAACATTAAAAATCTCAGGAAACTATGTTGATTACTATCACGATGAAAAAGATGGCAAACGGGTAGAGAACTACTTCAAAAATAAAGGTAAAAACTTACGCCTTGAGCTTGTGCATAAAGAATGGAATGGCTTGAAAGGGGCTGTTGGTGTGCAATACACCGACCAATTAACCTCCGCATTAGCCCTTGAAGCCTCACGAGCAGCAAGAGTGTTTAATAAGCAACCTTTACTTAATAACCCAAAAACAAAATTGTGGAGTGTGTTTGCGATTGAACGCTTAAACTTAGGCGATTTCACCTTTGAATTAAGTGGGCGAGCGGAACGCCAAAAAATTTCAATGGATTATGATGTGAAATTAATTGACCGTTGGTTAGGTTTCAACACTCCAATGCCAAATCTAGATCCGCACAAAGATAAGGGTTACTCCTACGGATTTGCAACCCATTGGTATTTTGCCCCGAACCATAAACTTACGTTAAATGCCGCTCATCAAGAGCGTTTACCGAATGCACAAGAACTCTATGCTCACGGTAAACATATTGCCTTAAATGCCTTTGAAGCAGGCAATAAAAACTTAACAAAAGAACGTTCTAACCAAGTTGAGCTTTCATTAGCCTATGTTGGTGATAAATGGGATTACAAATTTAATGTATTCCACACTCGTTACGGTAACTATATTTACCCATTAACCCTTAACGATAATCGTGGGCCGAAGTCCTTTACCGATGAATATAACTTAAAAGTAAATCGTTACTATCAAGGAGAAGCACGCTTTAGCGGCGTTGAAGGAGAAATTGGTTATCTATTTACACCAAATTATCGCTTAGCCGTATTCGGGGACTATGTTCGTGGAAAGTTAGTCAACTTACCTAATATTGCAATGAGCTACAATATTTGGACAGGTGAAGTTGACAAATGGGCATCTCAGCCGGATATTTCTGCACCTCGTATACCACCATTACGTTTAGGAGCAAGATTTAATGCAAGCTTCAACCAAAACTGGTCTGGAATGCTTGAGTATTACCGTGTTTTCGATCAAAACAAGGTTTCAAAATATGAACAGCCAACAAAAGGTCATCACCAAGTTAATCTCGGTGTAACTTACAGCAATCAGTTTAATCAGACGGATTACCAAGTTTTCCTGAAAGTGGATAATCTGCTCAATCAGAAAATGTACCAGCACGCCTCTTATCTACCACATATCCCACAAATGGGTAGAAATGCAATGCTTGGTTTAAATGTAAACTTCTAATTGCAAATTTTTGGCAAAAATTATTCACAATTCTTGTAAGGATTGTTCACAGCTTTGCTGCCGTAGGCTTTGCCAACGTTCAAAAGCGATGCTTTTTGTAACCGCTTGTAAAGACTAATTACAAGCGGTTATTTTTCTACATTTTTTACCAATTACAGATCGTCGATCACCAGATAAATTTTATTCACCGGGCCGTGTACACCAACAACTTTAATCAACTCAATATCTGCAGTAGCAGAGGGACCTGAGATAATGTTCACACAAGATGGCATTCTTTCACCTCGTTGTGCTTTTTCATGCAGGATTTGAGCTAATTGTGCCACACGAGGTAGCACTGTGCTTTTGCGTAATACCACCACCGATTTTTCAGGCAGTAAGCTCACCGAACGACCGAACTCTTTATCAGAGAATAACACTATACCGCCAGACTCCGCCAATCCATATTCGCCATATACCACACCTATATTTGCATTTTGTGCTTTCTCGAAGTTAGTTTCTGATTGGTTGAAATCCCAAATATAGCTGTCTTCGTACTTCGCTTGAATAGCTGAAGTGATACCCAGATCTTTTAAACGTTGATCGTTATTGATGATCACACTTGCTCCCCCATATTTTTCACAGATCTCGATGATCAATTTAGGTACATCTGCTTCTTTCGTCTCTATAACATCTGCCATCATTACTCGAGCAAAGTCAATAAACTCTTGGCAAAGTTGTGGTTGAACAAGATCAGTTAAACGTGTAATAGCGTGGTTATTTTCCAACACAGGCATTGGTTCAGGCACATTCTGGCGTGGTCTACCCATACGCTGTGCTAATTTATTTAAGAAATTTTCACGATTTTGTAAATCCATCTTAATTTTCCTCTTAACCTCTGTTGTTGAACCAATCACGGAAGCTCTCTCCCTCAGGTTGAGGTAAATCACGGGCTTTTGTCCATTCGCCTAATGCACCAAAATTCACAGGAGCTTTACCGTTTTTAATGAATTTGCTTGCGACTTTTGCCCCTACATTCATACCTACTTTCCAAAGTGCCGGGTGTGAATTAGCAAAATTGAAGCCGAAAATAGATAAGCGTTCTGCCATTGGCGTTAAACCTGCCTCGGCAATTTTCTCACGGTGTTTTAAGATTAACTGTGCAAGTGGGATTTTCACTGGACAAACACTGTTACAAGCGGTACAGAGTGAACAAGCATACGGTAGTTCTTTAAACTCTTCGTAACCACCTAATAGTGGTGAGATTACCGAACCAATCGGGCCCGGATAGATTGAGCCGTAGCCGTGTCCGCCAATTTGGCGATAAGCTGGGCAAGTGTTCAAACACGCACCACAGCGGATACAGCGTAAAACCTCTTGGAATTCACTTTCTAAGATTTTTGAACGGCCATTATCCACAATCACTAAATGGAACTCTTCAGGACCATCTGTTTCGCCTTCAAGGCGAGGACCGGTTAGCCAAGTGTTGTAAGCCGTTAATTTTGCCCCTACCGCACTGCGGGCAAGCATTGTAATTAACACATCAACTTCCTTGAAAGTTGGTGCAATACGCTCCATACCCATTACCGCGATGTGTGTTTTTGGCACGGTGGTTGCCATACGCAAGTTACCTTCATTGGTAACTAAACAAACAGAACCTGTTTCCGGCACCGCAAAGTTACAACCTGAAATACCAATATCCGCTTCTAAAAAATCTTCACGAATTTTTTGGCGAACGAATGCTGTCATCTCTTCTGGGGTTTCAGAGCCTTCATAGCCTAATACATCGTGCATTTCTTGGCGGATTCTATAACGGTCTTTGTGGATTGCTGGCACAACAATATGAGAAGGTTTATCTCCCACAATTTGTAGTAAATATTCGCCTAAATCGGTTTCAACTATTTTGATGCCTTCAGATTCTAAAACGTGGTTCATACCGATTTCTTCGGTAACCATTGATTTTGATTTTACGATTTTCTTCGCATTTTTAGCCTTTGCCACGTTTTTGATGTAATCGGTGGCTTCTTCGGCAGTCTCGGCAAAGAAGACGTGTCCGCCGTTTTGGGTGACTTTTTCACTTAATTGGTAGAGATAAGCATCAAGGTTCGCTAAAACGTGATTACGGATTGCTTTCGCATCATCACGCCACTCTTCCCAGTTACCAAGTTCATCAACCATACGCTGACGGTTTGCACCGATAGTTTCTTGAGCTTTCACTAAGGCTTTACGAACAATTTCGTTATTTACTTGTTGCTCAACACGTTGCTTGAACGGCAGGGTATTAGTTTGTAAATAAGACATATTATTTTCCTCCCTGCATTAACACTTCGGAAATGTGCATTACTTTGATCTCTTTACCTTCACGGCTTAAGCGACCACCAATGTTCATCAAGCAACTCACATCAGCCCCGATTAAATAATCAGGCTCGTCTGTATCAATATTTGCGACTTTCTCTTTTACCATTTCGCCCGAAATTTCCGCCATTTTTACCGAGAATGTACCACCAAAACCACAGCAAGTTTCTTGGTTTTTGATTGGTAATAACTCCAAACCTTTCACATTTTGTAATAAGGCGATCGGTTCGTCTTTAATGCCTAATTTACGGAATAAGCTACAAGACGGATGATACACGGCTTTACCAGGTAAGTAAGCACCTACATCAGTAACACCTAATTTATTGACGATAAAATCGGTTAAATCGTGAAAACGATCTGCCACTTTCTGTGCACGGGCAACCCATTCTGATTCACCAAAACGCTCAAAATGCTCAGGGTAAGTTTTAATCGCATAAACACAAGAACCTGCAGGGGCAACGATCGGATAATCATTCGCTTCAAAGGTTTCTATCAAGTTTTTCATACCCGATAGGGCTTGTTTGGTATAGCCGCTATTAATTGCAGGTTGCCCACAGCAACCTTGTTTTTCTAAGAAAGTGATTTTGCAACCTAATTTCTCTAATAAAAGCACAGTGTTTTTTGCAACTCCTGCTTTCATCACATCTGCAATGCAGGTAACGTAAAAATTAACGTTCATAGAGAACTCCCACAATAAAAATAAGAATTAAACTCAGACTGCCCTATTTAAGACAGAGAAAGGAAGGGGGATTTGCAAAATATTCGCAAAATCTGACCGCTTCCTTTTTTATTCACTAAATACTAATTGTCTAGTTATTACACAGTATAGAAGAGTGGCACAATAAATAGTGCTGCAACTGCTGCAATAACACCATACACAATCATAGGTACAACTGTTTTCTTAATGATGTTACCTTCTTGTTTCTCAATACCTGTTACAGAACATACTGCTACGATATTATTGATACACACCATATTACCCATTGCACCACCAACTGATTGTAATGCAAGAATTAAGGTTACTGATAAACCAACTTGTTGGGCTGTTGCGTATTGTACTGTACCGAAGGTTAAGTTAGATACCGTGTTAGAACCCGAGAAGAACGCACCGATTGCACCTAAGAATGACGCAAATAATGTCCAAGATTGACCTGTAAATTCTGCGAAACTTCTACCGATAACTTGTACCATTGACTCTGAACCGCCAATTAACATTAATTTTACCATAATAATCGCACCTAAAAGGGCTAAGAATGGCTTTTTAACTTGGTTAAATGATGTGCCGAAAATATCTTTGGTATTTTTACCTGATACCGAGAAAATCGGTAAACAGATTAATACCGTAATCACGAACGGAATTAACGCCGGTACATAAAGTAATTTATAGCTGGTTGCAACATTCGTGCCTAAGATATTTTTCAATGCGAAAATTAAACCTTGGCTGATTTCAAAGTTAGCAAAGCCTACTGAACTTGTAATCCAAGTTGTTGCATCATTTAACCAAGTTTTAAACGGAATTTGTTGAATACGGGTAATCACTAAGATAAAAATTAACAAACCTGTTGGTAATAATGCTTTCGCAACTTCACCTGTTGTGGCTTTTTCACCGGCTAAATTATTCTCTACTTTAGCCAAGCCGATCCCTGCATTTGCCACAAATACAGACACCAATAAACCAATTGCACCCGCCACTAATGAAGGGAATTCATAGTTAAATTGAGCAATAATGATATAAGGAACAACACAAGCTAAAATACTAATGTAGATAAACACGATATTCTGACGAATTTCTTTCCAGCTCACGATTAAACGTAGTGCCATAATCGGAATAATTAATGCCGCAATAGCGTGAATTAATGCTGTCATAGAACCAATTTCAAGCACTTGAGCATCTGTCAATAAGCCATCTTTTAATAATGGACCCATACCGAACCACGTTGGTGTACCTACTGCCCCGAATGATACCGGTACAGAGTTCATCACAAGCGCCAACATTGCCACTTGTAATGGTTTAAAACCTAAACCAACTAAGATAGGCGCAGCGATAGCTGCCGGCGTTCCGAAACCTGACGCACCTTCAATCATAAACGCAAATGCCCAACTGATAATCATTAATTGTGCGATTGGATTTGGATTAATTGCCCCTAACCATTTACGGATTGTATTGGTTGCACCTGATACTTCAGAGAAGCGGTTAAATAAAATTGCACCAAAAATAACCGTAATTGGCGTTAATACATCGCCTAAACCTGCAATAATATTTGCAAAGATTAAGGTAGTATCATTACCAAAATAGGTAAGTTGAAGAATAAAAATGAGTAATGCGGTTAGTGGAAGAGCCACATAAGATGGCAACGCATTGCGTTTTACCATTAAATAAATAAGTAAAACAATCGGAAAGACGCTCAGAAATAGAGCCATAGAACACCTCTTTTATGATTATAAAATGACCTTACTGGTCTGACAGGTGCGCATTTTACTCCTAAAGCAATCTAATGTAACTTGGTTGTTACAAATTTGTGATCTAATTCAAATTTTTAAGGTTCGTATGATTAAAAAAAAGACTAATTTTTTTATGAATAACCCCCAATAGTTATTCATTTTTGGAGTTTATTTTGCAAAAATTTTATAAAAATTGACCGCTTGTTATCTATTTTTAAATTCAATCAAATATAATAAGTCAAAATTATTTTATTCTTTAAGGAAGTGTTATGTCTTTAACCTCTAACAACCGCTATCTTGCCATTTTTGGCGTTATTTTGGCTATCGGCTTAATGGCAGCCGCCTTTATTCTCGGGCATCAATTCAAAAACTTACAGCAAACAGGCGTTATTACCGTAAAAGGTCTTGCCGAAGCTGAACATAAAGCCACGCTAGGTACTTGGCGAGTGTCTATTTTTGGTTGGGGTTTAACCTATAACGATGCAATGAAAGCCAATCAGCAAAACTTAAATCAAGCAGTGAAGTTTTTGAAAGAGCAAGGCTTTTTGGATACGGAGCGTGAAATTACCGAGCTTTCAGTAAATGAAAGAACCGA
Source organism: Mannheimia kashgarensis (assembly GCF_041807705.1). Lineage (NCBI taxonomy): Bacteria > Pseudomonadati > Pseudomonadota > Gammaproteobacteria > Pasteurellales > Pasteurellaceae > Mannheimia > Mannheimia kashgarensis. The sequence goes on along the minus strand of NZ_JBGTYY010000010.1, from coordinate 40,711 downwards.
ATATTATGTGGACGAATTTGGTAAAGATCGTTCTCGCAAAAACGGCTATAACGCGACACGTTCAATCGTTCTCTCTACCAAAGATTTAGTCAAACTACAAAACGCCTTATCAAAAATCCAATTCTTACGAGCGGAAAATGAAGCGATTGATTTTAGCCAGCCCGATTATTATTTAGAGAATTTGGAAGGAATCAAACGTGATTTAATCGCAAAAGCAACACAAGATGCCTATGTACGAGCAGAAGAATTTGCCAAAACCAGTAATGTAAAGGTTGGCTTACTACGTTCAGCTTCACAAGGTTCTTTTGATATTAAATCCAGCCGCCCGAACACAGAAGATAGTGATGATAGCTATGGCGGAAGTTACGATACTTCAACTATCGATAAAAAAGTACGTTTAGTCGTAACCATTCAATACGCAATTAACTAACAAAAAAAGACCGCTTACGAGCGGTCTTTTTTCGGAAAATTTTACACATTGAAACGGAAGTGCATTACATCTCCATCTTGAACGATATACTCTTTTCCTTCTAAACGCCATTTACCTGCTTCTTTTGCTCCAGCTTCGCCTTTGTGGTCGATAAAATCTTGGTAAGCAATTACTTCCGCACGGATAAAGCCTTTCTCAAAATCGGTGTGGATAACTGCTGCTGCTTTTGGTGCGGTTGCCCCTACTGAAACCGTCCACGCACGCACTTCTTTCACGCCTGCAGTAAAGTAGGTTTGTAGGTTAAGTAAGCGGTAGCCCGCACGAATTACACGGTTTAAACCCGGCTCTTCAATGCCTAAATCTTGTAAAAACTCGACTTTTTCTTCGTCATCAAGTTCTGCAATTTCAGATTCAATTGCTGCACACACAGGCACAACCACCGCTCCTTCTTTTTCAGCAATTTCACGCACACGATCAAGATATGGGTTATTCTCAAAACCGTCTTCGTTTACATTTGCGATATACATCGTTGGTTTTAGGGTTAAGAAGTTGTAACCTTTAATCGCGTGAAGTTCGTCTTTATCTAAATCGACCGAGCGAATCATTCCAGCATTTTCAAGCACAGGTAAGATTTTCTCCATAATCGATAATTCAAATTTTGCCTCTTTATCGCCGCCTTTTGCACGTTTTTGTAAACGCTGAATGGCACGCTCGCAGCTGTCTAAGTCAGCTAATGCTAGCTCGGTATTGATGATTTCAATATCATCGGCTGGGTCAATTTTACCTGCAACGTGAACAATATCATCATTTTCAAAGCAACGTACAACGTGCCCGATTGCATCTGTTTCACGAATGTTGGCTAAGAATTTGTTACCTAAGCCTTCGCCTTTACTTGCCCCTGCCACTAAACCTGCAATATCCACAAATTCCATTGTGGTTGGTAATACACGCTCTGGTTTTACAATTTCTGCTAATGCGTCTAAACGCGGATCAGGCATTGGCACAACACCTGTGTTTGGCTCGATGGTACAGAACGGATAGTTCGCCGCTTCAATACCCGCTTTTGTTAATGCGTTGAAAAGAGTTGATTTACCCACGTTTGGTAAACCGACAATACCACATTTAAATCCCATTTTTTGTTCCTTTAAATTACAAAATTTTGTGTAAATTTGACCGCTTGTAGAGGCAAATTGCAATTTGCCCATCAATCGAGTGAATTGGGCGAATTACAATTCGCTCCTACATTCTATGCTTTAAAACTATTTAAACGATTTGTTGCTTTGACTATGCCGTCTTTCAGCAAAATGTCAGTACAGCGAGCTGCTTCATCAACCACCGCATTAATCAGATCTTTTTCTGCTGGAGCGGGCTTGCCTAGCACATAAGAGGCTACCATATCTTTATGTCCCGGGTGTCCGATGCCAATTCGCACACGGTAAAACTCTTTGTTATTGCCAAGAGCTGCAATAATATCTTTCAAGCCGTTATGCCCGCCGTGTCCGCCGCCTTTTTTTAACTTAACCGAACCAGGCGGTAAATCAAGTTCATCGTGAGCCACTAAAATTTCTTCAGGCTTAATACGATAAAAATTAGCTAATGCCCCTACCGCTTTTCCACTTAAATTCATAAAAGTGGTTGGCACTAATAAACGTATTTCGCCTTGAGGAGTATTAATTTTAGCCACTTTGCCAAAATATTTGGCTTCTTCTTTGAGGCTTACATTATACATTCGAGCAAGTTCATTAATTAGCCACTCACCAGCGTTGTGGCGAGTCTCTTCATATTTTGCTCCAGGGTTGGCAAGCCCGACAATCAATTTAATTTCTGACACAATCTTGTCTCAATTCTCTAAATTAAAAAGCAATAGTTAAAAGGCGATATTGTAGAGAAAAACCGCTGTTTTCTCAAGGTAGCCATTAATCATACTGCCTGTACGGGTTTGGTATACATTGATATTTCGCCAACATCGACTCGGTAAAATCAGAGCGTGATGAGGCATTGCTATTATTCAAGCTCACTACGCCAATTTGTTTCCCTCTACAATCGCCTTTTGCAATAAAGGCTAAATTATAACCCGCTTCACGAGTGTAACCCGTTTTGCTGACTAAGGCTTGGTATGATTGAGAACGAACCATACTGTTAGTGTTCCTCATTGACAAATAGCGACCACCTGCATACACACTCACTAATGGTGAGTTAGAAAGCTGCTGAATTTCAGGTTTACTTGCTGCATAGCCTGCTAATTTTGCGAGATCGACTGCCGTTGAAACATTATTAGGAGACAATCCCGAACTATCGCCAAAGTAGGTTTGCGTCATACCAATTTCTCTTGCTTTGCTGTTCATTCTAGCTAAAAACTGAGCTTTATTTAAATGCGTGGCGTGAGCCAGTGCATGTGCAGCATAGTTATCTGAGCGGACTAACATCGCTTTTAATAATTCGCTACAAGCAATGTTGGTATTTTTGGGTAAAGGGCTAGTTGTGCCTTTAATAAAATCTGCATCAGAAGGCAAAATTTGTGTTTGGCAGCTTGATCCGTAACGATTTTCTTCTAAAAACACCACTGCGGTCATCAATTTAGTGACAGAGGCAATCGGGCGAACTAAGTTAAAGTTCTTTCCTTCCAAAAATTTTTTCTGCTTTAAGTCAAACACCACATAAGCTGAATTTTCAGTTGGGATATAAGCCGCTTTCGCTTTAATACGAGGGCTTGGCTTCTTTGCCGGCTGGGAGGAACAAGCACTCAGCACCAAAGCTGCAAGAATAACGGGAATAAATTTTTTCATAAAAGATTCGTCGAAATAATAAAGTCAAAGTTTGGTATTTTACTCGCTTTCTTGCGTTGTGCCATAGCAAGCGGTCGATTTTTACAAAATTTTTGCAAATGCTATTTGCAAAATTCTCTCAAAATTTAACCGCTTGCCCTCTTCCCTCAAATCAGCGAAAATATCAGCGAATTTTCGGCGGACTTTCCGCCCTTTTTATTTTTTAGTTATCGAGAACAAAATGTCATATCCACAAGAAATTAATAAACGTCGCACCTTTGCGATTATTTCCCACCCCGATGCGGGTAAAACCACCATTACCGAAAAAGTATTGCTTTACGGAAATGCCATTCAAACCGCAGGTTCGGTAAAAGGTAAAGGCTCGGCACAACACGCAAAATCGGACTGGATGGAGATGGAAAAGCAGCGTGGTATCTCCATTACCACCTCTGTAATGCAATTCCCTTACAATGATTGCTTGGTAAACCTGTTAGATACGCCCGGACACGAAGACTTCTCGGAAGATACTTACCGTACTTTAACCGCTGTAGATAGCTGCTTAATGGTTATCGACTCGGCAAAAGGGGTTGAGGAACGTACCATCAAATTGATGGAGGTTACCCGCCTGCGTGATACGCCAATCTTGACCTTTATGAACAAGCTCGACCGTGATATTCGTGATCCAATGGAGTTATTGGACGAAGTAGAAAGCGTTCTGAAAATCAACTGTGCACCTATTACTTGGCCGATTGGCTGCGGTAAGTTATTCAAAGGGGTTTATCATATTTATAAAGATGAAACCTACCTTTACCAAACAGGTCAAGGGCATACTATTCAAGAAGTTCGCATTATTAAAGGCTTAGATAACCCAGAGTTAGACCAAGCCGTTGGCGATGATCTAGCCCAACAACTGCGTGATGAATTGGAGTTAGTACAAGGTGCTTCTCACGAATTTGATCACGATGCCTTCATCAAAGGCGAATTAACGCCAGTATTCTTCGGAACGGCATTGGGTAACTTCGGGGTAAATCACTTCTTAGATGGTTTAACCGAATGGGCTCCTGCGCCACAATCTCGTGAGTCAGACAGCCGCACTGTTGAGTCAAGCGAAGAAAAATTTAGCGGTTTCGTATTCAAAATCCAAGCGAATATGGATCCAAAGCACCGCGACCGTGTTGCCTTTATGCGTGTTGTTTCAGGCAAATATGAAAAAGGAATGAAGTTAAAGCACATCCGTATTGGTAAAGATGTAGTGATTTCTGATGCTCTTACCTTTATGGCTGGCGACCGCTCACACGCAGAAGAGGCTTACGCAGGCGATATTATCGGCTTACACAATCACGGCACAATCCAGATTGGCGATACCTTTACGCAAGGCGAAAACTTGAAATTTACTGGTATTCCAAACTTCGCACCAGAATTGTTCCGCCGCATTCGCTTGAAAGATCCACTTAAGCAAAAGCAGTTACTAAAAGGCTTGGTGCAACTTTCGGAAGAAGGAGCGGTGCAAGTATTCCGTCCACTCATTAATAACGATTTAATCGTAGGTGCGGTGGGTGTGCTACAGTTTGACGTGGTGGTTTCACGCCTAAAATCGGAATATAACGTAGAGGCGATTTACGAAACCGTAAACGTGGCAACCGCTCGTTGGGTAGAATGCTCTGATGCGAAAAAATTCGAAGAATTTAAACGCAAAAATGAGGCAAACTTAGCCCTAGATGGTGGCGATAACCTCACTTACATCGCTCCAACAATGGTAAATCTAAACCTTGCACAAGAACGTTATCCAGATGTAACTTTCTTTAAAACAAGGGAGCATTAATCATAAAAGCTCGGCACTAAAAGTCGAGCTTATTTTTTGCTCAAAATTTGACTAAACTAGAAAATAAAACTAAACTAAGAAATCAAACTAAGGAGAATAATAAGATGCACGCACCGATTGAAACTATCAATATACACGAAGCCAAAACCCATCTTTCTCGCATTGTAGAAGAGGTGAAGAAATTTGGTAAGCCGATGATTATCGCCAAATCAGGTAAAGCTCAGGTAAAAATTGTCCCTTTAGATGACAATACTCCACAAAAACGTTTTGGTTTTATGAAGCAATCAACTTGCAAAATCCCTGATAATTTTGACCGCTTGTATGAAAATGAAATAGCAGCAATGTTTGGTGGGGAAAACGAATGAAAATCTTGTTAGATACCCATATCTTACTTTGGATGGCTTGGGATAAAAAAGACAAATTTTCGTCACAAGTGCTTGAATTATTAGAAGACCCGAATAACGAGCTCTATTTTAGTTTAGCGAGTTTATGGGAAATTTCGATTAAATCTTCGCTTGGTAAGCCTGATTTTGATGTTGATGTATCGGCATTCGAAAATGGTTTAGTTAATGCTGGTTTTCGCACTTTACCCATCACGTTAGCACATATTTTAAAGCAATCAGAGTTACCGCTAATTCATCGAGATCCTTTTGATAGAATGCTTATCGCTCAAGCAGAAATTGAAAGGCTCTTCTTTTTAACTGCAGATAATATCATTTTACAATATCACAAGCCTTTTATAATGAATGCCAGCTAATCTATTTTGCTATGAAAAAATATTTCCTCCCCTTATCACTCTTTCTAGCGAGCTTTTGCTACGCCGAAAACCAATGTATTGAGTACTCAAACCAATCTCCTGTTCATATTACACGAGTGGATCTCAACTGCGGCAATATTCAACTGATTGGCTCACAGAAAAGTGATAGTGAATCTACCGTATCTCAATTCGCTCAGAAATATGAAACTGATGTTGCGATTAATGCCAATTTTTATTGGAAAGATTACACCCCTATTGGTTTAGTCGTAACTCAAGGCAAACGCTGGTCAAAATATAACGATGTGAGAAATCGAGTGATTTTTGCGTGTGATAAAGCAAATAAATGCTTAATTGAAGATAAAAATAAAGCGACTCCCCACAACCCAAAATGGCAAGTTGCTATTAGCGGCTGGCATTGGTACAACGCAAAAAGTAAAAAGTTTGAGTGTGCCGATACCGACAAAGTAGGTTGTGTTCAAAGTATTTTTCACGATAAACACCCTCGCACCCTGCTTGGTTTGAACGACGAGAAAAACTGGCTCTATCTTGTTGTGGTTGAAGGAAGACAGTTTGCCTTCGGAGGCGTAACCCTAAATGAGCTAGCAGAAGCCGCTCATAAACTTGAACTCACAAGGGCAATCAACCTTGACGGTGGCGGAAGTTCAACGATGGTAATTGGTAACAAGCGGGTAAATTCACTGCCTGTTTTACAAAAGGAAGAACGTAAAGTTGCCAATCATTTTGGGATAAAAATTCTTCCTGTGCAAAAATAAAATTCACTTCACACTCTTGATCATTAAATAACCAATTAAAATACTCAACTAAAAATAGCTCCACTTTTTTTATGGAAATATGCTAAAGTTCCGCCGTTATAGTAATCCCTTATTTTTTTATGGAGACAAATAGAATGAAAAAATGGTTAATTCCATTAACAATGGCGGCATTTTGCGTTGCAGCTTGTGATGATAAGAATAATGCACAAGCAAAAGTAGAGCAACCAGTGGCACAACCTGAGCAATCGAAAAAAAATCCAGAAACTTTACCGCTTGTAACTATTGTTGCTCCTTGGGAATTAAATAGCTTAGATTTAAACCAATCTGGCGTGATTTTCCAACGTATGAATATTGCTGAAACCTTAGTTGAAGCCAACCTTGAAGGGCAATTAGTAGAAGGTTTAGCAACTAAGTGGGAAAGTAATGCTGATGCTACAGTTTGGACATTCTCTCTGCGTACTGCAAAATTCCATAACGGCAAGCCTTTAACCGCACAAGCGGTCGAAAAATCATTAAAAATTGCACTTTCAAAACCGGGTGTTTTGCAAAAAGCCTTTATCAAAGAGATCAAAGCGCTTGATAACAACCAAATTCAATTTGAATTAACGAAATCTTTTGTGCCGTTCCCTTCTTTCTTAACCCACTACACCACCTTAATTTTGACGGAAGAAAGTTTTGATGAAAAAGGCGATGTGGCACAGGTAATCGGTACTGGTGCATTCAAAGCAACGAAAATTGAACCCCCACAAAAATTAGAAAGCATTCGTTTTGATGAATATTGGGGCAGTAAACCACAACTTCAGCAAGCGAATTACTTGGCAAGCAGCCGCAGCGAAACCCGTACTTTAATGGCACAGAGCGATAAAACCTCGTTAGTCTTCAACTTAGATAAAGCGAGCGTGGCACGTCTAAAAGCTGATCCAAATTTACAGTTGATTAACACCTCTATTGCTCGTACCACTCAGCTCAAAATGGACGTTGCAAAGCCGTTCTTTAATGACTTAGCCATTCGCCAAGCCTTATCGCAAGCAATTAACCGTAAAGCGATTGCCGAGCAGATCTTAAAAATTCAAGATGGAATGGCAGACCAAATTTTACCGAAAGCGTTTGCTGACTGGCGTGTTGCAACAACTGAACCAACCTTAAGCCACGATGAGACAATTGCAAAAATTAAGGAAAACTTGACCGCTTCCGGTTATGAATATAATGCAGAAGGCAAATTAACCAAAGAGGGCAAACCGTTTAGCTTCACATTGAGAACCTATTCAGATCGCCCTGAATTGCCGATTATTGCGACTATTTTACAAGCTGAATGGAAGAAAATCGGGGTTGATGTGAATGTATCTGTCGGTAACTTCAGTGAAATTCCGCTAGGGCATCAAAATGGTACTTTAGAGATGGCTCTTTATGCGTTCAACTATGCGAAAACCCTCGATCCGTTCGCCTTATTAGTGCAAGACTTTGCTAATGGTGGAAGCGATTGGGGAACAATGAACTGGCGTAATGAAACGCTAGATCAAGCCCTAAAACAACTTGAAACAGAAATCGATCCTGCAAAATCGAAGCAATCAAAGCAACAAGTGAGCCAAATTATTCACGATGAATTGCCGATTATTCCGATTGTGTACGACCAACAAACAGTTGTAGGGCATCAAGGTATTAATGGCTTGACACTTGATCCGTTTGAAAGACGTTTTTATTTGGAAAAGTTAAGTAAATAATTTGCGTAGGGACGCACTGCGTGCGTCCATAACGTCATATTTTCTATATTTGCGGACACACGCAGTGTGTCCCTACATCAAAAATCATTACCTTTTAAACTATAAAACAAATGCTAAAAATCCTCCTCCGCCGTCTTACCCAACTTTTATTAGTGATTTGGTCTGTCGGCACATTAACTTTCATTATTACCCGCCAACTGTCGGGCGATATGGCATACCGTATTGCCGCTAGCCGCTATGGTTATGACCAAGCGGATAGTATGGCAGCCGAAGCGGTGCGTGCCGAGCTTGCCTTAGATCAGCCTTGGTGGCAGAGCTATTTCAGCTGGTTAGGCGATTTATTACAGTTCAATTTAGGCAAATCGTTGGTAACTGGCGATTCTGTCTGGTCTGAAATTCAGCACCAATTCGGGCATACCTTAAGCCTTGCGGTTGTGGCACTTATCTTAGCAATCCTGATCGGTCCGACACTTGGGTTACTCGCCGCTCGCAAACCAAACGGATTTTTTGACCGCTTGACGTTGGTATTCAGCACATTATTCCGCTCTGTGCCAGCCTTTATAATCGCTATCGGTTTAATTACGCTTTTTTCAGCACAGCTTAAATGGTTACCTGCGGGCGGATACGGTAGTTGGCAGCATTTTATCTTACCAGCTTTAACTCTTGCCATTGGCTTGAGTGCAGTTTCGGTGCGAGTTACTCGTTCTGCGATGGTGCAGGTAAAAAATGCCGAGTTCTACCAATTCTCGCAATTAAAAGGACTAAGCCGTTGGAAAACCTTTGTGCGACACGGTTTACCCAACATTGCCGTGCCTGTTATTGCTTACCACGCAGTACAGCTTGTCTATTTAATTGAAGGGGTTGTGGTGGTAGAAAGTTTATTCGCTTGGCCGGGCAGCGGACACGCATTGGTTCACGCCATTATTGCCCGTGATGTACCGATGATTCAAGGCACAACCTTAGTAATGGGCGGATTATTTGTTGTATTAAACACTCTTGCTGATCTACTCAGTGCTTGGATTGACCCACGAATTAAGCGATAGGACAGAAAATGAAAATTTCAACTTCACAATATTTAGGCGGCGCAATCCTATTGATTATGCTCGGGTTCGCCTTCTTACAACCTTATTTTTATCCGATGGATATCGGCTTTCAAGATTTAACCAATACGCTTTCTAATCCAAATGAATTAGCGTGGTTCGGCACAGATCATCTTGGTAGAGATATGCTCGCTCGCCTTTCCTCTGCGATTCGCCTCTCTTTTGGTTTATCGCTCTTTAGCGTGTTTTGTGCTTTAGTAGCAGGCTTGATTACGGGCATTATGGCAGGCTTTTTTGGCGGTTGGATTGACCGTATTTTCAGCTTTATTTGTGATTTAGTGATGGCTCTGCCGGGCTTACTATTAGTGCTACTCTTTGCTGCCCTCTCTCCAGGTTCGTTCTGGACACTTTACTTAGGGATTTCTCTGGTAATGTGGGTGGAGTTTTTCCGTGTGATCCGCTCAATCAGTTCAACAATGGCAAGCAGCTCAGAAATTCAAGCCTCTCTCTTAATGGGAATGGGCTGGCTTTACAGCTTCAAACGCCATTTATTACCACGTTTATTACCAATGATTGCAACCTTATCTGCATTCTCGCTCGGCAATGCGATTTTAGCCCTCGCAACACTCGGCTTTGTGAGCGTAGGATTACGCCCACCAACAGCAGAGTTAGGCCTGATGATGACAGAATTATTCCCTTATTACTATGAAGCTCCGATTATCTTTTTACAGCCTGTCGTGGCGGTGTTTTTAATGGTACTTAGCCTACAATTATTGTCTGGGAAAGTTAAATAATTANTCCGATTATCTTTTTACAGCCTGTCGTGGCGGTGTTTTTAATGGTACTTAGCCTACAATTATTGTCTGGGAAAGTTAAATAATTACGTAGGGGCGGGTCCTGTGCCTGCCCGAAAACTCCTATTATATTTATGGGCGGGCACAGGACTCGCCCCTACAGTAATAAAATAAAGATGAAACTACTCAATACCCAAAATCTCTCTGTTAAAACTACAAGTGGTTTAGAACTTGTTAAACCAATCAGTTTACAATTAGAAACAGGTAAAAATATTACAATCTTAGGCGAAACTGGTTCTGGCAAAAGTTTACTCATTCAAGCCATTATGGGTTCTCTTCCTGAGGGGCTAATTGCAAGCGGTGAAATTTCTGTCGAAAATTGCAAAATTTCTGCTGAACCTGACCGCTTGCAAACGCTTTGGGGCAAAACCTTAGTAATGCTGCCACAAGAGCCACGCCGCTCGCTCAATCCAATTATGGCAATCGGCAAACAGTTATGGGAAAGTTTTCACTATGTGGCAGGGAAATCATCTCCCCAAGCGAAAACGGAAAGCCAAACCTATTTAGCCAAACTCGGCTTGAAAGAGTCGGTGGAAAGCTATCCCCACCAGCTTTCCGGTGGTATGGCACAACGAGCTTCTTTTGCTATTGCAACCGCTGCTGGGGGAAAAATTTTACTTGCCGATGAGCCGACCAAAGGGCTTGATCCAACGAGCAAAGGTAAAGTAATTGAGCTGTTGAAATCCGCTTACCAAAACGGTGGCGGCTTATTAACTATAACTCACGATATTGAAGTTGCCGAGCAACTTGGAGGCTACATTCTGGTAATGAAAAAAGGCGAATTGTTGGAACAAGGTGAGGCGGAAGCACTATTAAGCAATCCTCAGCACGCTTATACCAAAGCCTTAATTGCAGCAGATCCAAAACATTGGCAACCCTTGCAAGATTTGCAAAATTTGAGCCAAAAACAACCGCTTGTATCGGTTAAAAATCTGAGTGTCGCTCGTGGCAAGAAAACCCTGTTTAACAATCTCTCCTTTGATTTGCACAAAGGCGAAGTGCTAGGCATTATCGGGCATAGTGGCATTGGTAAAAGCTCTCTTGCTGATGTATTGTGTGGTTTGCTAAAACCAAAATCGGGAGAAGTAAAATGGCACAGCCAAAGCCACAAAAAGCACCAAGTGTTAAAGCTCTACCAAGATCCACCGGAAGCCTTTGCTCCGAATGTCAGCCTACAAACTTTGCTTGATGATGTGATCAACAAACATCACTTAGATCGTAAACCAATCCCAAGCTTGTTAGAGCAACTCTCACTTAACCCTGAGATTTTGCAACGCAATGCGGAAAATGTCTCCGGTGGCGAGCTACAACGGGTGGCGATTTTACGAACGTTATTGCTCGACCCTGTATTGTTGTTTGCTGATGAGGTAACTTCTCGACTTGACCCAATCACGCAACAAGAAACCATTGAATTGCTGATAAACCAATGCCGTGCCAGAAATTGCAGCTTGATTTTAGTCAGCCACGATCCTTATCTAATTGAAAAATCGTGCGATAAGGTGATTAATTTGGAAGAGTATGTAGGGTAACAAGCGGTTCAATTTCTGAGATTTTTTGCGTCTCTACAAACAAAAATGCGAAGACACTATTTTGTTACATTAGTTCTTCGCATTTTTCCTTACTTATTCTTTATTATAGAGCCAGTTTCTGCCGCACAATTTCAAACAAGCAAACGCCTGTTGCAACCGATACATTCAATGATGATACCGAGCCTGCCATTGGAATGCTGATGAGTTGGTCACAATGCTCACGGGTAAGGCGACGCATTCCGTCACCTTCTGCCCCCATAACTAACGCAATCGAGCCGGTTAATTTTGCCTCATAAATGCCCGATGTCGCTTCGCCTGCAGTCCCTACAATCCAGACATTATGCCGTTCTTGTAAATCTCGCATTGTGCGAGCCAGGTTGGTTACACGAATAAGCGGCATTACCTCTGCCGCCCCACAAGCGACTTTGCGAGCGGTTGGTGTAAGCTGAGCAGATTTATCTTTCGGCACAATAACCGCATCAACCCCTGCTGCATCAGCGGTACGCAAACAAGCCCCTAGGTTGTGAGGGTCAGTTACACCATCTAAAATCAATAAGAGCGGGTTTTGCTTTTGGCTTAAGATTTGCTCTAAATCGTGTTCATTCAGCTCTTTTTGTGGCACAACTCTAGCAATAATGCCTTGATGTACTTCGCCTTGCGATTTGTTATCTAACGTTTGGCGATTAACCTGCTGAACCGAAACACCTAAGCGTTGTAGCTCGTTTAATAACGGCATTAAACGTTTATCCTCACGCCCTTTCAGCACCAGCACTTCAATTAAACGCTCCGGGGCATTGTCTAAAAAGGCTTTCACGGCGTGAATGCCATAAATTTGTTCACTCATAATTTTCCTTAATAATCGGGCGAACACATCGGTTCGCCCCTAAAGTAAATACTTTACAACAACATCTTCACAATTTTATCGAGTTTTACTCTGCCAAATTTTTTCAGCAATTTACGCACATTTTCAGGGTAATCTGCTAACACTTCTAAATCGCTATAGTGGCTTAAAATCTGTGTGTGTTGGCGAATTTGGCTCAGTTCCATTTCCGCTTTTTCGCTGAGTTCAGCTTTTGGATCAGAAATTAAAATCGCATTTTCAGCATCTAATCGCCACGCACGAGGGTTTAAGTTATTGCCTGTGAGCAAAATATAGCGGTTATCAACCCATACACCTTTAAGATGATAGCTATTTTCGCCATCTTTCCATAAACGAATAGTAAGCTGCCCATTTTGAATATAAAAATTTAATCGCTTAGCGAAAGCCCGTAAATTCTTTTCATACAAATAAGGCAGAGCTGATGCCATCGTAAATTTTTCATCAGGTTTGGTGTAGAAATCATTAGCGGTTTTGTCGCCCACAATAATTTCAACCGATTTACCATTTGCCAGTAACCATTCAATGCGGGTTCTTAACGAAAGCGGGAAATTGAAATAAGGCGTACAAATCGTTAATTTTTGTTCTGTTTGGTAGAACAACGCCTCAATCACTTTGTTAAGCTGATTTCTACGGCGACCTAAGCCAAATAATGGTGAAACGAGCAAGTCGTCACTTTTCGTAATACCATTAAATTGATATTGCTCACGGCTTAGCTGTTTACGAAAAGCCTTAATCTGTGTGCGAATATCAACCGTCTTAGCACGATTTGTTTGATCTAAATGTTTGACTGCTTCATTCGGTAAAATATGTTGCTGAATAAAACCTACCCAACTATCTGCAAGTGCTTTATTTTCAATAACGTGGTAGCGGTCGTAACGGTAGCGATCTAACTGATGTAAATAAACGTTATTAATGCTTGCTCCGCTATACAAAATCGTATCGTCAAACACGAAACCTTTTAAATGCAACACGCCAAACACTTCTCTCCCGTTAATCGGCACGCCATAGAACTCAATTTCTTGATCTTGAGGCAAATCTTGCTCAGATTTAAATTTTGTGTACCAATCGGCATTCGAGAGACTTTCCACTTCACCAATACGTCCACGTTGGGCTCTGTGCCAATCAACCAAGATTTTAATTTCTAAATTTGGGTTGCTTCGTTTCGCATCATAAAGAGCGGTTAAGATCTCTTGCCCAGCTTCATCTTTTTCAAAATAGAGAGCGGTTAAATAAATGCGTTCTTTCGCCGCTTGAATCAGCTGTAAAATTTGCTGTTTAAACGCTTGGCTTGACTTAAGAAAATCCACTTGTTCTGCCGTTTGTGGCAAGAACGGTAAACTTTCTATCAGCTTTTCGGCTTTGCGTTGTTTATTCAAAATTAACATTAATGATTCCCGATTTTTAATAACTGCCCGCTATTTTACACCGAAACAATTAATAAAGCGATTTTACATTAACGGCACTCGTAGCTTTCGGGGTTGTTTGGCTCGCCTTTGGTGTAATAAGCCGCTTTCGGGTAAGGACAAAGTCGGATCTGTTTTGCCTTATTCGGATATAATTCGCCTGCTTTGGCAATGATTTGCTCTGGAGATTTACCCTTCTCCACCCAATTTTCAAGAGCGGTGAGCATATCAAAATCATTCACTGTTGCCCCTCGCCCACAATGGTTCATTGCAGGCACAAAAAACAATTTTGCAAAATTTTGCGGATTTTCGACCGCTTGTTGTAGGCTCTGATACCAATCTCGCAAATCAACCGCCGAAAAAATCGGGTCTGAAACGCCTTGATAAATCAGCATTTTTCCGCCTCTTTGCTCAAAAGTTGAAAAATCTAATTTATCCGCATCGTGAATACCGCCAACCGATTTTACTTACTCGCTGGCAAGATCTAAATCCACTTCAAGTGGGTCAAAATTAGGCTGGCGAGGCGTTAAATAGTAATGAGTTAAACTTTTTAGCCCCATTTTAAAGCTGATGCTATTTGGTTCAGCGGTTTTGCTATCGCCTAATTTCCAATCCCGCCAGCCTTTTGCATTCACACCTGAATCGTATACCCAAGGACTGTAAATTAACTCGTCTTGGCTATTTTTTGCTCCACTAAGAGTGGTTTCAATAAGTGTAGCTTTCTCTTTTCCAAGCTCATTTTCTACCATTTCAGGCTTGAAATCGCACTTTTCCCACGCATTAATTAAGCCATCTTCTAAACCATCGAGTTTATCGTAACGCTTAAGAATGGCGTTGGCAAGAGTATCGAGATCCTGCTGTGTTAAGGATTTTGCTAAAATTTTCTGCCCGTCTTGATTGGTTGGAGCGGCTGCCAATAACGCTCGGTTATCCCATACCTCCGCCAAAACAGAAATAGGCTGGTAACTCTGCTGATTTTTCAACCCATTCGGCTTTGTAAATGTCGGTTTGGTAAATCGAGGAAGATTTGAGCTGTTGGCATTGCTCAGAAGAAGCCACTGCCGTTTGAGTAAACATTGAGATAAAAGAGAGGAAAATCAGTATTTTTTCATTTTAATTATTCTAGGTAAATACAAGCGGTTGTTTTTTAGGAAATTTTTGCAAATTTTAGAATGGGTGTCTATCTATCGTTGAAAAAGCTAAGGCAGGGAGAACCCTGCCTTAGAATAATTAATTTTGTGATTAAGCAAACAAACGTTTTTCGCCTTCGCCTGCAACGTTTTCCACACAACGTCCACATACTTCTTCGTGGCCTGCGTGTGTGCCGATATCGGTTGCATAGTGCCAGCAACGAGGGCATTTTTCGCCATCTGCATTTTCTACTTTTACTGCTAAGCCAGCTAATTCGCCTTCAGCAATATCCGCTTCTGCAAGTGGTTTTACAATCGCTTGTGAAGTAATTAATACAAAGCGTAATTCATTGCCTAGTTGCTCTAATAACGGACGAATTTCATCATTCGCATATACTGTTACTTTCGCTTCTAAACCTGCACCAATCACTTTATCTTTACGAGCTTGCTCTAACACACGGTTTACTTCCGCACGCACTTTTAAGATTTGCTGCCAGTAAGCATCGTCTAATTCATCTTGCTCGGTTAAAGCAAATAAATCTGTGTAAAACTCTTCGGTAAAGACAAATTCGCTTCTGCCTTCAACCTGTGGCAAGTAGCCCCAAATTTCATCTGCAGTAAATGAAAGAATTGGCGCAATCCAACGCACAAGGGCTTCTGCAATGTGCCATAACGCAGTTTGGCAACTACGGCGAGCAAGGCTATCTGCTTTGGTGGTGTATTGACGGTCTTTGATAATATCTAAGTAGAATGAACCCATCTCAATTGAGCAGAAACGCATTAAGCGTTGCACAACGGTGTGGAATTGATAGTTATCATACGCCTCTTTAATTTCATTTTGGGCTTCTAAGGCACAAGCTACCGCCCAGCGATCTAATGCGATCATCTCTTCCGGTTTGACGAAATCACGTTTCGGATCAAAACCGTTTAAGTTCGCTAACAAGAAACGTGCGGTGTTACGAATACGGCGGTAAGATTCCCCAGCACTATTTAAAATGTTGTGAGAAACGGCAATTTCGCCTGTGTAGTCGGTTGAAGCGACCCATAAACGTAAAATATCTGCACCGTTTTTGTTCCACACTTCGCTTGGCACAATCACATTACCGAGTGATTTAGACATTTTTCTGCCTTTTTCATCTACGGTAAAACCGTGAGTTAAAACTTGTTTGTATGGTGCTTTGTCATTCGTTGCGGTAGAAAGCATTAATGATGACATAAACCAACCACGATGTTGGTCTGAGCCTTCTAAATACATATCTGCTGAATTGCCGTTGAACTCTGGGCGTTGTTCTACCACAGAGGCATAAGTTGATCCTGAGTCGAACCATACATCAAGCGTATCTGGCACTTTGCGGTAATCTCTCGCTTCATCACCTAAAAGCTCTGCTGGGTCTAAATCCCACCACGCTTGAATGCCTTTTTCTTCCACACGTTTTGCCACTTCTTCGATTAATTCAAGCGTGCGTGGGTGTAATTCTTCGGTTTCGTTATGTACGAACATTGCCATTGGCACGCCCCAAGTACGTTGGCGTGAAATACACCAGTCTGGACGATTTGCCACCATATTATCAATACGGGCTTCACCCCAACTTGGAATCCAACGAACGGACTTAATTTCGCCTAATGCTTGTTTGCGTAAGCCTTGTGTTTCCATACCGATAAACCATTGCGGAGTTGCACGGAAAATAATCGGGGTTTTATGACGCCAGCAGTGCGGGTAGCTGTGTTTAATGCGAGATAATTTTAATAACGCCCCAACTTCTTGTAATTTCTCAACGACTTTATCGTTAGATTCAAATACACCTAAGCCAGCAAAGAATGGAGTTTCCGCTTTGAATTTACCGTCATTTGAAACCAAACCTGCCATTTCAATGTTGTATTTGCGAGAAACCACAAAGTCGTCCGCACCGTGATCAGGAGCAGTGTGTACTAAACCAGTACCGCCATCGGTGGTAACGTGATCGCCTAACACAAACGGCACGCTATAGTCATAGAATGGGTGGTTAAAGCGTAATAATTCTAAGCTCTCGCCTTTTGCTGTGCCTAACACTTCAAAGGTTTCAACGCCTGCTGCTTTTGCAACATCTTCGACTAAATCGACCGCTAGTAGCACTCGTTCGTCATTAAATTGCACTAACGCATACTCAAGGTTTGCATTAATTGCGATCGCACGGTTAGACGGAATTGTCCACGGAGTTGTAGTCCAAATCACCGCAGAAATTTTGCCGTTACCTTTTGCATTGAATTTTGCTTCAATCTCTGCAGAATCCACCGCTTCAAAACGCACATAGATTGATGGAGAAACTTTGTCTTCATACTCCACTTCAGCTTCTGCAAGTGATGAACCACAATCTAAACACCAATGGACTGGTTTTGAACCTTTGTATAAATGACCGTTTGCAATCACTTTACCTAACGTGCGGATAATACTCGCTTCAGTATGGAAATTCATTGTCAGATATGGATTATCCCAATCGCCTAAAATTCCCATACGGATAAAATCGGCTTTCTGCCCTTCAACTTGTTCTTTTGCGTAATCACGGCACGCTTGGCGGAACTCGGCTGCTGAAATTTTTTCATTTGGCTTGCCGACAATGCCTTCTACTTTTAACTCAATCGGTAAACCGTGGCAGTCCCAACCCGGCACATAAGGGGTATCGAAACCTAATGCGGTTTTCGATTTCATAATAATATCTTTTAAAATTTTATTTACTGCGTGGCCTAAATGTAGATTACCGTTCGCATACGGAGGACCATCGTGCAAAATAAAGGTTTTCTTACCTTTAGAAGCAGTACGAATTTTTTGGTAGAGGTTTTTGTCATACCAATTTTTTAACATATCAGGCTCGCGTTTAGCGAGATCCCCACGCATAGGAAAGCCTGTTTCAGGCAGATTTAAAGTGTTTTTGTAATCAACTGTCATTTTTATTTTCCAATTTTAATCAAATATTGGTGATTGTAGGGGCAAATTGCAATTTGCCCCTACCTGTATATTCCGAGCTCAAGAAACTAAATTGCAACGTTATTTTGCAAATTCCTTAAAAAATTCAACCGCTTGCACTCTGTCATTCTCAATCTGCATTTTTAATTCTTCAAAGCTATTAAACTTAGTTTCACTACGTAGTTTTTTCAGAAAAACGACTTCAATCGCTTCGCCGTAAATAGATGAATTGAAATCAAAAATATGCACTTCTAATAGCGGTTTTGTGCCGTTGATAGTTGGGCGGTTTCCCACATTGGCAATGCCGTTATAGCTACCTTGCTTCGTGTTTACTTTTACCGCAAATACGCCTTGAATTGGCGTAACTAGGCGGTTAAGCATAATATTTGCGGTTGGAAAGCCAATCGTTCTGCCGAGCTTGTTGCCGTGAGCCACTCGCCCGTGAATAGAATAGGGTTTACCTAATAGTCTTTCGGCTAATTCTAAGTCGTTATTTTGTAAGGTTTCTCGCACTAAAGAGCTACTAATGCGCTCTTCATTTAAGCTGTGAGTATGGCTTTCTTCCACCACAAAACGGTATTTTAAGCCTGCATTGCGTAAGGTTTCAAAATTACCGATGCGTTTTGCCCCAAAACGGAAATCATCGCCAACACTTAAGTAGCGGACTTTCAAGCGTTTCGCTAATAAATCACAGATGAAATCTTCTGCTGAAATTTGGGCGAATTTTTCGCTAAAACGAACGCATAACACGAAATCCACGCCCGCTTCTGCTAAATATTTTAGTTTATCACGCAGACGCATTAGCCGTGCGGGCGGGTGACAAGCGGTCATATTTTCACTTTTTTTTGCAAAAAATTCTCGAGGTTGTGGCTCAAAAAGCATTACGACAGAGGGTAAATCCATATCTAACGATTTATCACATAAACGAGATAAAATGTTTTGATGCCCGATATGCACGCCATCGAAATTACCAATAGAGAGAACACAGCCTTTGCTTAACTCGCTATATTTATCTAAATTGTGGAAACCTCGAATAAGCTGCATAAAAATATAAACCGTTTTAAAGTGAAAATTGCTGTGATTATAGCGAGAAATCAGCAAAAAAGGAAAAAAAATCCTATCTGTTATCAATTAATGCACGAATATAACATTAGCACGGCTTTTTTCGAATAAAAAGATATTCAAATGCTACATTTTACTATATGATGGCAATCAAAAATCGGGGGAATAACTATGACAGACTTCGCTTATCTTCAACAAAAACGTAAACAGCTTAAACTTAAAGTCAATGATGTTTGTGAACAAGCTGGTGTAACACGAGCCTATTTTAATCAGCTAGTGAGCGGTAAAATTAAAAATCCGAGTGCGAATAAACTAAAAGCATTGCATTCAGTGTTAGAAATTGTCGAAGATAGTAATCAGCGTTCTGGTGTCATTTTTGGTAAATTTTACCCGATCCATACTGGTCATATTAATATGATCTATGAGGCATTCAGTAAAGTTGATATTTTGCACGTTATTGTGTGTACCGATTCTGAGCGTGATTTACGCCTTTTCCAACAAAGTAAAATGAAGCGTATGCCTACCAATGAAGATAGACTTCGTTGGGTACAGCAGATCTTCAAATATCAACAAAAACAGATCTTTATTCATCATTTAGTTGAAGATGGTATTCCAAGCTACCCAAACGGTTGGGAAGGCTGGTCTGCTCGAGTGAAACAGCTATTTGCGGAAAAAAATATCAATCCGACTATTGTGTTTAGTAGCGAAACGCAAGACAAAGAGCCATACGAGAAATATTTAAATTTAGAAGTGCATTTAGTCGATCCTGCCCGTGAATCTTTTAATGTCTCTGCTACTCAAATTCGTAATAACCCGTTCCAATATTGGCGTTTTATTCCGAAAGAAGTTCGCCCGTTCTTTGTGAAAACCATCGCCATTTTAGGCGGTGAAAGCAGCGGTAAATCCGTTCTAGTCAGCAAATTAGCCAATGTGTTTAATACCACTTCGGCGTGGGAATATGGGCGTGAGTTTGTGTTTGAGCAACTCGGTGGCAATGAGCAAGCAATGCAATATTCTGACTATCCGCAGATGGTATTAGGGCATCAGCGTTATGTTGATTATGCGATGAAGCACGCTCACAAAGTTGCAATTATTGATACCGATTACATTACAACACAGGCGTTTTGTATTCAATACGAGGGCAAAGCTCACCCATTCTTAGATTCAATGATTCGTGAATATCCGTTTGATGTCACCATTTTACTTTCAAACAACACTAAGTGGGTGGCGGACGGCTTGCGTAGTTTAGGCTCGAAAAAGCAACGCCAGCAATTCCAACAGTTATTGAAAAAATTACTGGAAAAATACCGAATTCCTTATATTGAAATTGAATCGCCAAGTTATTTAGATAGATATAATCAGGCAAAAGAGGTTGTTGAGGCGATTTTAAACGAAGAACCGATCCCACTACAATTTAAACAATATAACCTTAACGATAAAGAGTAACGGAATACAAGATGATACTTTTTGCAGGCGATCCGCACGGTAGCTATGAGCATCTTTACCCTGTTTTGCAACAACAAACAGAGGAAGTGGCACTAGTCATTCTAGGTGATCTCCAACTTACTACCTCCGATGAATTAGATAAACTTTCGCAATATTGTGATATTTGGTTTATTCACGGCAACCACGATAGCAAAACTGTTGCTGCCTTTGATTCTATTTGGAATAGTCATTGGGAAGAACGCAACATTCACGGCAAAGTAGTGGAAATTCAAGGAGTAAAAATTGCAGGGATTGGCGGTGTGTTTCGAGGACATATTTGGATGCCGCCAAATCGCCCGATGTTTTTTGACCCTATTCATTTTTGCCAATATACTCCGCAAGAGAAAATTTGGCGTGGCGGTGTACCATTAAGACACCGTTCTTCTATTTTTCCTTCTGATTTTGAAGTATTGGAAAATGAAAAAGCGGATATTTTAATTACGCACGAAGCACCAAAGCCACATCCGCAAGGCTTTTCAGTAATTAATCAATTGGCTAAAAAATTAGGAGCAACTAAGATTTTTCACGGACATCATCACGATAATTTTCACTATGATAATCAAAATACCAAATATAGTTGTCATATTTATAACATCGGTTTTCGTAGCCTTGCTGATATTAATGGACATTACTTAATTTTAGGCGTTGATGATAGAGAGAAATCGCTAAAAATTTGATTGAATTAAACAAATTGCCATTTTTATGCTTTCCATTTCGCAATTTATAAGTAGAATTTAAATAATTTGTAACATAAAGGTTATAAACAGAATTTATAAATTAGATCAGAGGTTAAAAAATGAAAATCCCACAAATCTTAATTGTTGAGGATGAATTAGTCACACGGAATATGCTCAAAAGTATTTTTGAGGGTGAAGGTTATCAGGTATTTCAAGCATCTAACGGCGAAGAAATGCATGCTGTATTGAACACGCAAGAAATCAATCTTGTATTAATGGATATTAACTTGCCGGGCAAAAACGGCTTAATTTTAGCTCGTGAAATTCGGGAGAACCGTAAACTGCCTTTAATGTTTTTAACGGGGCGTGATAACGAAATTGATAAAATTTTAGGCTTAGAAATTGGTGCTGATGACTATATTACTAAACCATTTAACCCTCGTGAATTAACCATTCGTGCAAGAAACTTACTACAACGCACTATGGGCGAAAAAAATGAAACAAAAGAACAATCTGAAGTTGAGAGCTACCGTTTTAACGGTTGGACATTAGATATCCACAGCCATAACTTAATTAATCCGGAAGGCGAAGCAACGAAATTACCACGTAGTGAGTTTAGAGCCTTATTACATTTCTGTGAAAACCCGGGTAAAATCCAAACTCGTGAGGATTTACTGAAGAAAATGGCAGGACGTGAATTAAAACCTCACGATAGAACGGTTGATGTAACAATCCGTCGTATTCGTAAACATTTTGAAGATCATCCAAATACGCCGGAAATTATCGTAACCATTCACGGCGAAGGTTATCGCTTCTGCGGTAATATTGAATCTTAATCAAAGAGGAGTCATATAATGAAAAAATTAACTGTTGCAGCACTTGCTTGCTTATTCTCTGCAAATCTGTTTGCAGCTCCAGTTGGCAATACATTTACGGGTATTGGCGTAGGTGTTGATGTAACCACAACCAAATACAAAGTCGATGGCGTGAAAGGTAAAGATTCAACAGGTCCTGTGTTAGTGGTTGATTACGGTATCGATCAAGGCAATAACTTTGTAGGCATTGTGCAAGGTAAAGCAAAAGTAGGTAGCACCAAAGTATTTAGTGATGTAAAACAAAAAAATAAATACACCGTTGCTTATCAGCAAGGTTACCGTGTTGGCTCAGACTTACTCCCTTATGTAAAAGTTGATGCAAGCTCAAGCAAAGTCGGTAGTGAAACCTATCGTGGCTTCGGCTTCGGTGCAGGGGCAAAATATGCGGTATCAAGCGATGTTGAACTGGGTGCAGAATACACCCGTGATAACTTAAAACGTAGCGGTACTAAATTAAAAGGTAATGCGTTTACCGCAAATGCAACTTATCGCTTCTAGTATCATTAATCGGTTGCAAAATTCTTTAAAAATACAACCGCTTGTAACAAAAGAGCCTGAATATTCTTCAGGCTCTTTGCTTATCTATTAATACAACACACGGGCTCGAATTGTACCTTCAATAGCTTTTAAGCGTTGTAATGCGTCATCAACATTATCGCATTCCACATCAATTACAACATAACCAATAGTTGGGTCGGTTTGTAAGTATTGAGCGGCGATATTCACATTCGATTCCACAAATACTTGGTTGATTTGGTTTAAAATACCCGGGCGGTTTTCGTGAATATGCAATAAACGTTTGGTTTTACTGTGAATAGGTAAAGATACCTCAGGGAAGTTCACCGCTGATAGTGTCGAGCCGTTATCTGAATATTTCACAAATTTATTCGCCACTTCTGTGCCGATATTTGCTTGTGCTTCAGAGGTTGAACCACCGATGTGTGGGGTTAAGATTACATTATCAAACTTACATAGTGGCGATACAAAGGGATCGTTAATTGAAGCAGGCTCTTCTGGGAATACGTCAATTGCCGCACCACGCAATGAGCCGTCTTCAATACGAACAGCTAATGCATCTAGATCAACTACAGTACCACGAGCGGCATTAATTAATACAGAACCTTCTTTTAGTTGTGCAATACGCTCCGCACTCATTAGATTTTTGGTTGAGTTAATTTCAGGAACGTGTAGTGAAACCATATCGCAGGTTGAAAGCAAGTGTTCTAACGTTGGCACTTGTTGAGCATTACCTAAAGGCAGCTTATTTTCCACATCATAGAAATAAACCTGCATACCAATGGCTTCGGCAAGCACACTTAACTGAGAACCGATATGACCATAGCCCACGATCCCCAATTTCTTACCACGCACCTCATTTGAACCAGCAGCAGATTTGTTCCATACCCCACGGTGAACTTCCGCATTCGCTTTTGGCACTTGACGCATTAATAAAATCATCTCAGCTAATACTAATTCCGCCACCGAGCGAGTATTTGAGAATGGTGCATTGAAGACAGGGATACCACGTCTTTTCGCCGCATTCAAATCCACTTGGTTTGTGCCAATACAGAAACAACCAATCGCAATTAATTTCGGAGCTTGAGCCAGCACCTCTTCGGTTAAAAAGGTACGCGATCGAATACCAACAAAGTGTGCATCTTTAATTGCATCAATTAACTCTTGACCGTCTAATGCCTTCTTATGCACTTCAATATTGGTATAGCCTGCTGCTAAAAGCACATCAATTGCATTTTGATGCACGCCCTCAAGCAGAAGAAATTTGATCTTTGATTTATCCAAAGAAATTTTAGCCATTTTTTGCTCCTAGTATTATGTGTTTGCGATAATAAATTATTCTAATATAACTGCACCTTCAGGTGTACCAACAATAGTAACATTTGCATAACGTTGGGCGAAAATACCATTTGTTACCACACCTGCAATATTATTGATTGTATGTTCCATTTTCAATGGTTCGATAATTTTAAAATTATGCACATCTAAAATCACATTGCCATTATCCGTTACAACCCCTTCTCTATATTCTGGTGAGCCACCCAGAGCCACTAACTGACGAGCAACATAAGAGCGAGCCATCGGAATCACTTCTACAGGTAATGGAAAGGTTGAACCTAACACATCCACCTGTTTTGAGCTATCTACGATACAGATAAATTTTTTCGCCAACGAACTTACGATTTTTTCACGCGTTAACGCCGCTCCACCGCCTTTAATCATTGCACCCTGTGGCGTAATTTCATCTGCACCATCAATATAAACATCAAGCTCGCTCACTTCATTGGCACTAAACACTTCAATGCCGATATCACGCAGACGTTCTTCAGAAGCTTTTGAAGCGGCAACTGCCCCTTTAATTTCTTCTTTTATTGAAGCAAGTGCATCAATAAAGCAGTTTACCGTTGAGCCACTGCCTACACCAACAATCGTATTCGGTTTTACAAATTTTAATGCAGCTTGTGCTGCAATTTTTTTCATTTCTTGCTGATCCATTTTTGTCTCCACTTACTTGTAGGGGTAAATCATTATTTGCCCTTTTTGGTTGGGCGAGACATATTTCGCCTCTATATCTATTCTACACATATATGCAACAAGCGGTCATATTTTGCAAATTTTTTACAAAATATAACCGCTTGCGATTAGTTACGTTTTACTGCTTCAACAATCTCTTCTGCACAGCTTTGAGCCAGTTGAGCATCTTCACATTCTACCATTACGCGAATTAATGGCTCAGTGCCCGATTTACGCAATAAAATACGCCCTTTGCCAGCCAAGCGTTTTTCCACCTCAGCCGCTACCGCTTTTACTTCCTCGTTTTCAAGTGGATTTGCCGCCCCTTTCTCAAAGCGAACATTTAACAACACTTGTGGGAATAATGGTACAGCTTTTGCTAAATCATTGAGACTTAATTTATGGCTTACCATAGCCGCTAGAACTTGCAGAGAAGCAATAACGCCATCGCCTGTGGTGTTTTTATCTAATACGATAATATGCCCTGAGTTTTCACCACCCAGTTTCCAGCCTTTTTCTTTAAGCTGTTCTAGCACATAGCGGTCGCCCACATTAGCACGAGAGAATGGAATAGCTAACTGTTTTAATGCTAATTCCAAGCTCATATTACTCATTAATGTACCAACCACACCGCCTTGTAATTTGCCAGAACGAAGGGCTTCACGGGCTAAAATAAACAGAATTTGGTCGCCATCCACTTTGTTACCTAAGTGATCCACCATAATTAAACGGTCGCCATCGCCATCGTAAGCTAGGCCAACATCTGCACCTGCTTCAATAACGACTTTTTGTAATGCTTTAATATCCGTTGCACCGCATTTTTCGTTGATGTTTAAACCGTCTGGTTTAGTACCAATCTCAAGTACTTCTGCCCCTAACTCACGCATTACGTTTGGTGCGATATGGTAGGTTGCACCGTTAGCACAATCCACTACGATCTTATAACCTTCAAGGCTTAATTCAGACGGAAAAGTTCCTTTACAAAACTCAATATAACGCCCTGCAGCATCATTGATACGGCTTGCACGCCCTAAATTAGCTGAATCGACACAATCCATTGGCTGATCAAGCATTGCTTCAATCGCTTCTTCGATTTCATCAGGTAATTTTTCACCTACTGATGAGAAGAATTTGATCCCGTTATCATAATATGGATTGTGAGAAGCTGAAATCACAATACCCGCTTCAGCTCGGAAAGTACGGGTTAAATACGCAATCGCAGGGGTTGGCATAGGGCCTACGAACACTGCAGATAAGCCTGCTGCAGTTAAACCTGCCTCAAGTGCTGATTCCAACATATAGCCAGAAATACGAGTATCTTTACCAATCAATACCTTTTTTGTGCCTTGTGTTGCCAGCACTTTACCTGCTGCCCAGCCGAGCTTTAAGGCAAATTCAGGAGTAATTGGAAATTTGCCTACTTCACCGCGCACACCATCTGTGCCGAAATATTTACGAGCCATTTTAATTCTTAACCTTTATTTCAAAAAATATTGATATGCCGGGCTATTGCTTACATTCTGGAAACGGTAGCCAAGCTGTTCTAAATGTTGGTGCAATTCTACTTCATCACCCTGATTTAATGCAAATGCCGCAAGAATATCACCATAATCCGCCCCGTGAGCACGGTAGTGGAAAAGCGAAATATCCCAATTTGTCAGGGTCTGTAAGAATTTTAACAATGCCCCTTTCTGCTCAGGGAACTCAAAACTGTAAAGTTGTTCATTTGTAATCGAAGTTGCTCTACCGCCCACCATATAACGGATATGGGTTTTCGCAATATCATCATCAGACAGATCCGCCACATCATAGCCATTTTGTTGTAGATCTTTGATAATCTCCTGTTTTTCTTCTGAGCCTGCAATTCTCACACCTACAAATACGCACGCATTTTTATCATCTGAGTGGCGATAATTAAATTCTGTTACTGCACGATTACCTAAAATCTCACAGAACGTTAAGAAACTGCCTTTCTGTTCAGGAATTGTTACCGCCAACAATGCTTCACGTTTTTCGCCAATTTCGCAGCGTTCAGATACAAAACGCAAGGTGTGGAAATTGACATTTGCCCCAGAAAGGATACAAGCTAGATTTTTCTCTTGTAGCTGATGTTCTTTCACATATTTTTTCAAGCCAGCCAATGAGGTTGCCCCCGATGGCTCTGAAATCGCACGCACATTCTCAAAAATTAACTTCATTGAGGCACAGATTTCATCATTATCCACTAGCACTACGTCATCAACATATTGTTGGCAAAGGCGGAATGTTTCATCACCAATACGGCGAACAGCTATACCGTCAGCAAATAACCCCACACGTTCTAAATCGGTTGGCTCACCTTTTTTCAGAGCGTGATACAAACAAGCAGAATCTTTAGACTCCACACCAATCACTTTAATATTCGGTAAAATCTGCTTAATAAGCACTGCAATACCTGCAATTAAGCCGCCACCGCCAACAGGGGCAAAAATGTAGTCTAAATCTGCTTTCTGCTGAACCAGCTCCAAGCCAATCGTGCCCTGTCCTGCAATCACATCTGGGCTATCAAATGGGTGGATAAAGGTCATTCCCAGTTCGGTTGAAAGCTCAATCGCTTTGGCTTTTGCCTCGTCAAAATTTGCCCCATAGAGCAACACTTCGCCACCGTAACCACGCACCGCATCGACTTTAATTGCTGGTGTATTTTGTGGCATTACAATTAAAGCTCTTAAACCTAAATGTTTCGCTGAAAGTGCCACACCTTGAGCGTGATTACCTGCAGAAGCAGCAATTACACCTGCTTCTTTTTGTGCTTTGGATAAATTCGAAATCATCGCAAAAGCCCCACGCAATTTAAAACTATGCACAGGCTGGCGATCTTCACGTTTAATAAAGACATTATTGCCTAAACGTTCAGACAATTTTTCCATTTTTTGCAGCGGGGTAACTTGGGCGAGATCATAAATGTTCGAGCTTAAAATCGAACGTAAATAATCGATAGATTCGTTTTGTTTGCTTTCACTCATAAGATAGGATTTTGAATATTGTTATAAAGACATTGGTAAATTTTCCGAAAAAATGAACCGCTTACCAGTGGCTTTATAGGTAAAAACTGCACATTTAAAAAAGGATCTCCCTCCAAAACGGAGGGAGATGTAAAAATTAGTGATGACCACCGCAGCCACAACCACCGTGGTTATGATGATGGTGATGATCGTGATCATGACCGCCACAGCAACCGTCGTGACCACCGTGAACGTGTCCGTGAGCGATTTCTTCTGCTGTTGCTTCACGCACGCCAACCACTTCCACAGAGAATAATAACTCTTGGCCGGCTAACATATGGTTACCATCAACAACCACTTCATCACCGTCCACTTCAGTAATCACAACAGGTAATGGGCCTAAGTCTGTGTCTGCGATAAAACGCATACCCACTTCTAGCTCATCTACACCCATAAATACATCTTTTGATACACGTTGAACCATATTGTCGTTATATTCGCCGTAGCCTTCTTCCGGTTTTACACGCACTTCAAATACATCGCCAACCGCTTTGCCTTCCAGTGCTTTTTCTAAACCTTCAACTAGGTTGTTATGACCGTGTAAATACTCTAATGGTTGATTTACTGGCGCTTCATCCACTAACACACCATCTTGAGTACGCACTTGGTAAGCAATGCTTGGTACTAAATCTTTAGTAATTTTCATTTTGAATCCTTTAATTCGCTTAGTTAATAAAAATGGCAAGCCATTGTAACGCTTTATTTTATATTTGCAATCTATCGGCGAATTTTAACCGCTTGCAATCAATATTAATCGATAATATCAGGGGTTACCGCATCAACCACATCAACAGCCGTTCCTACAACACCGCCAACAACTGAAGTAACCAAGCAACCACTTAATAAAACTGTAGCAGAAATTAACCCACACAATTTAATGAATGTTTTCATTTTACAATCCTTACAAAAATGAAAAACAGCCCTAACCAAATGATTAGAGCTGCACAACAATTTAAGCTAAATTATTTCTCTTCAGCAATAAAGCGATAAACTACTGCACCGATGATTGCACCTACGATTGGAGCAACCCAGAATAACCATAATTGTTCAATCGCCCAGCCACCTTGGAATAATACCACACCAGTTGAACGAGCAGGGTTTACAGAAGTATTTGTTACTGGAATGCTGATTAAGTGGATTAAGGTTAAACCGATTGCGATCGGGGCAAAACCTGCCGGTGCACATTTATCGGTTGAGCCCATAATGATGATTAAGAAGAACGCAGTTAATACCACTTCAATTAATAATGCTGCCATTAAGCTATAACCGTGCGGAGAGTGTTCACCGTAACCATTGATTGCAAAGCCAGCTGTTGCATCAAAGGTTGGAATACCTGCAGCTAGCACAGCACTACCACAACCACCGAATACTAACCAGAATGTGCCGAAAAATTCAGCAAAATATTTTTCATTTTTAATCCTTACCCATCAGGGCAAATAACACATAAATATTTACTTTCCGAAAATGCTATAAATTATAGCCAATAAAAAATATGAGTATCACAGTAAGCCATACATACTCATATTTCTTGTGTAGTAGTATAGACAAGTTTCGTTATCAAATTAAAGCGAAAATACACGTCTATACAAAACTATACAATTCTATTCAAAATCAACGCTACCAGAAGCTGAGGCAGAAATTGTCGTTTTGCCAGCCTCTAATGGCATTACATCGGCAGATTTCCCCATTGCAGCTTGCTCTGTTGCATACATCGCACTTGCCATACGAGATCTGTATTCATAACCACCATCACTCGGTGTTTGTAAATTAACCATACTTAAACGATATTTTTTTGCACCTAAGGCTTTTTGGATAATCTCCGCTTTATCTTGGAATTTTTTGATCACCTCAAGCAACATCTCTTCTTCTAGCGAAGCTACTTTCTCAGGCGATACGCTGAAATAAATAGATTGAATAGCCACATCTTTACCTAAATTTTCTAACACCTCAGCCATTGCCTCGAAATCTTTACTTTTTAGGCTCACGCTACCATAGGCTTGCCAGCCATCAATATTGCCTTTGCTATTGTAATTGGCGTTATTGCTAATGCCCTCAGCCTGTACCTCAATCGCAGGGTGCTTTTTCGCAATTTCCAATACTTTATTTAAATTTTGCGAAACGCTTTTTTTAAGTTCAGGTAATGATTTCCCTGATTTTTGGCTGTAAACCGTTGCTTGCATTAAATCTTGCTTAACGCTGCGAGTTACTTTAGTTGAAAAACTAAAATTTGACGTATTGTTTTTCTCTGTTGAAACCACTGTACCAATAGATGCTACTTCAGCCGTAGCCGTTTCTGCAGAAGCCGCTATGGTCGCTACTGCAAGCGGTAGAATTGTGAGAAAATTTTTCAATTTCATAATCAGTCCTTAAAGGGGTTAAAACTCAGTTATTAGATCTCGCCAGTTTCAGAAAGTTCATTACTCAATCGAAAGTACGAGTACTTGCTCACTATTCTCTATTTTCCAGCGAATGTTATAACCAGCAAGGTTCATTCCATAAATTCTATCGGATACTTTCCCTTGTTGATAAGCTGGGCGGGGGTCTTGGGCAATCACATCTCGAATAAAGGTAAGTGGTTGCTTAATACCAAATTTTGCAAAATTTTGGCAAAATTTGACCGCTTGTTGGGCTTCTTCGCTAAATACAACGGTTAGTTTCCGCTTTGGCTTGTCTTGTGCAAAGCCCGAAACTGCATCAGGTTCGCTATCTGCATAGGCGATGTAAGGTTTAATATCAAAAATGGGGGTGCCGTTTACTAAATCCACGCTGCCTAACTTCAAATACACTTCACCATTCTCAACAACAACCTCTTCCAGTTTTACTTTTGATAAGCCTAGCAGATTAGGGCGATGAGTAGCACGGCTGGCAAAAACCCCCACTCTCTCATTTCCGCCCAAACGAGGCGGACGAACGGTGGCGTGCCAATCTCGTTCAGGAATATGATGAAACTGAAACATTAGCCAAATATGACTAAATTGCTCCAAACCTCGTACTGCATCAGGGCTATTATAGGGTGGAACTAAATGCAAAATACCTTTGCCTTCCGCCACTAAATTAGGCTGACGAGGTACAGAAAATTTTTCATCATAAGGGCTTTCAACAAAACCAATAGGGTTTAATTGAACTGGGGATAATTGCATAGAGGTAGAGTTCATCGGGCTTTTTTCTGTTAAAATAATGACAATTTACGATTATTTTAAATGAAATATAAACGATGAACAAAAATTCTCTTTTTTCGATTTGGTTTACCACCGCACGCCCGAAAACCCTACCACTGGCGTTGGCGTCGATTATTGTGGGTTCAGCCCTTGCACATTGGGCAGGAAAGTTTGATTTTATTACAATATTGCTGGCTTTTATTACCACTATTTTGCTACAGGTTCTATCCAACTTTGCGAATGATTATGGCGACCACGTTAAAGGCTCTGATACCAAAGAGCGAATTGGTCCACTTCGAGCCATTCAGCAAGGGGCAATTAGCAGAGAACAACTTAAAAAAGCAGTGATTATTTTAAGTCTGCTTTCTTTTATTTCAGGCGTGGCATTAAGTGTTTATGCGTTTGAAACCATTCAAGACTTGTTCTTTTTTATCGGGCTGGGCGTGATGTCGATTGTTGCCGCCATCACTTATACTGTTGGCAAAAAAGCCTATGGCTATTTAGGGCTGGGCGACTTATTCGTACTGATTTTTTTTGGCTTTGTGGCTGTTATCGGCGTGTTTTATCTGCAAGCCCATAGCGTACCGCCAATGATTTTTCTACCTGCTTTCGGTTGCGGATTACTTTCTGTTGCGGTATTAAATATCAATAACTTGCGTGATATTAACCAAGACAGACAAGCTGGCAAAAATACGCTGATTGTCCGAATTGGCAGCCAAAACGGGCGAAAATACCACGTTGTCTTATTGGTACTAGCGGTCATTTCTTATCTGATTTTTGCCATTTCGGAATTTGAGCATTGGTATAGTTTCATCTTCTTGCTTGCTGTGCCACTACTCGCAAAACACGCTCGTTTTGTTTATCAGCACCGAGATCCAAAAGAACTTTACCCGATTTTAGGGCAAATGGCAGGGTTGGCATTAATCACTAACTTGTTGTTTAGTTTAGGGATTGTGTTGGGATAAGTTGCAAAATTTCAGCAAAAATGAACCGCTTGTAATAACGATTACAAGCGGTTTTTTTTAACTAAAACTTACAATTAATTTTCAAGTTCCTCTGCAAAGAGCCCATCTTTTTCGCCACGTTGATAATCTGGATTGAGTAACTTGTTGATGCTATGCCAATCCGCTTCTACTTCTGTATCGCCTTCCGCATAAGCCCCTAATTCGTATGGTGGGTAAACGAAGACAATGCCACTTGATGTGAAATAGAATTGCTCGGAAACACGGAACTCTTTTTGATTTCCACGTCCATTATAGTTACCATTTTCATCCACTCGCTCACGGCTGTGAATTTCCCAAAGCATTTCTTTTAGTTGTGCTTGATTTTTTTGGCTGATTAAATCATTTAATCCAATGACCGCTTTTTTATCTAAATCAACATTAATATATTGAGTAAAATGCATTCCGTGAGCACCGCCTGTGTAGGTATAATGGGTCATCAAGAAAGTCGCAATATTATTACGTTGCCCGATAAAAGTGCTGGAAATATATTCATCATAGCCAATAACAGGCTTGCTTTTCACACTTTCAACCAAACCTTGATAAACCTCTTCATAGTGTTTTTTAAACTCTTCTTCGGTTAGGTTTTTCAGCTTTCTGCCAGCTTCTTCATTGTAATCATAAGCCTGATTAATCAAAAGTTGGTTAAGCCAATCAAAATTGGTTTTTGGTAGAGATACAAACGAACTAACCGTACTTTCTTCTATTGCAAATTCTTCTTTCGGATCAACTTGATGCTTAATCACTTCTTTTTTATCGAAGATTTTTACAATTTCAACCTGTAATGCTGTATTTTGTTGAGCTTTCTCGAGTTCCGCTTTTAATTTTTCATTCTCCGCTTTAACTCCTGAAAGTTCGTTAACTTCGGCTTCCTTTTTTGCTAACTCTGACTGAGCATTTTTTAATTCTGTGCCTAAGTGAACAATTTGTTTTTCAGCTTCTAGTACTGTTTGTGTCATTTTGCCGTCTTCACAGCCACTCATCACAAATACCGAGCTAACTAAAAGTGCTAATAGTGATTTTTTCATATATCTCCCTTATGGTAAAAAATGCGATAAAAACAACCGTTTGTTCCCAATCTTAAAACAAAAACCCCTGCACCACAAGGTACAGAGGAACTTATTAATCGTCTAAGAAACTGCGTAAGGTTTCCGAACGGCTTGGGTGGCGAAGTTTGCGGAGTGCTTTCGCCTCAATTTGACGGATACGCTCACGAGTCACATCAAACTGTTTGCCGACTTCTTCGAGTGTATGGTCGGTGTTCATATCAATACCAAAACGCATACGCAACACTTTCGCTTCACGCGGGGTTAAGCCCTCCAACACTTCGTTGGTTGCCATACGCAGGCTTTCTGCGGTAGCGGAATCCAATGGCAATTCAAGGCTTTCGTCTTGAATGAAATCCCCTAAATGTGAATCGTCATCGTCACCGATTGGGGTTTCCATCGAAATCGGCTCTTTGGCAATCTTCAATACTTTGCGGATTTTATCTTCCGGCATTCCCATACGCTCAGCAAGCTCTTCCGGTGTCGCCTCACGCCCCATTTCTTGCAAACATTGGCGTGAAATACGGTTGAGTTTGTTGATAGTTTCAATCATATGCACCGGAATACGAATTGTACGGGCTTGATCGGCAATCGAACGAGTTATCGCCTGACGAATCCACCAAGTCGCATAGGTTGAGAATTTGTAACCACGACGGTATTCAAATTTATCTACCGCCTTCATCAAGCCTATATTCCCTTCTTGGATTAAGTCCAAGAACTGTAAACCACGATTGGTATATTTCTTCGCAATAGAAATCACTAAACGTAAGTTAGCTTCCACCATCTCTTTTTTCGCACGGCGGGCTTTTAGCTCACCATTGGAAATACGCCTGCCAATTTCACGGATTTGTGCAATCGTTAAGCCTGAGGTTTGCTCTAAATTTTGTAAGTTTGCGATATTAACACGAATATTATCGACATAATTAGCTAATTTGGGTGCTGCATTCTTCTTCGCATTAATCGCTTTTTCAATCCACGCTTCGCTTAATTCGTGCCCTTGGAAGGCTTTTAAGAAGTCCGCTTTTTTCATACCCGAATATTCAACCGCATAGCGTTGAATTTGGCGTTCTTCTGCTCGTACTTTCTTCATTAATCCTTGCATAGAGGCAACTAATAGATCAAACTGTTTTGGCACTAAGCGGAATTCACGGAAAATAGTTGATAAAATTTCGATCTGTTCTTTTGATTTTTTACTTGTTCTACCGTGTTTTTGAATTGCTAACAACACTTTTTCGTGTTGGTGACGCAGAGCCTCAAATTTTTCACGGGCTAATTCCGGATCAATAGAGTTATCATCACTGCTGTCCGAGCTGCTATCGCCATCTTCATCTTCACTTTCGTCATCGTCCACATCAGAGACTTCATCAGATTCTTCATCCTCATCTAAATCAGGATCAATTTCATCTAATGGAGCATCTTCCAAAATATTAGGATCAACAAAGGCAGTAACTAAATCTGCAAGGCGCATTTCACCACTTTCAACCTGAGCATAGCATTCTAAAAGCCCTGTTAATGCCTCTGGATATTCTGCAATCGCACATTGTACTTCGTTAATCCCTTCTTCAATGCGTTTTGCAATATCAATCTCACCCTCACGGGTTAAAAGCTCTACTGTCCCCATTTCGCGCATATACATACGCACAGGGTCAGTGGTTCTGCCCAGTTCTGATTCTACAGTAGAAAGCACTTTTGTCGCTTCTTCTACCACATCTTCATCAGCGATATTTTCAGAAAGGAGTAAATCATCCGCATCGGGGGCAACCTCTAAGACTTGGATACCCATATCGTTAATCATCTGAATAATATCTTCAATCTGCTCTGCATCCACTAACTCTTCCGGTAAGTGATCGTGAACCTCAGAAAGCGTTAAATACCCCTGCTCACGCCCTTGTGCGA
Organism: Mannheimia kashgarensis; assembly: GCF_041807705.1. Taxonomy (NCBI): domain Bacteria; kingdom Pseudomonadati; phylum Pseudomonadota; class Gammaproteobacteria; order Pasteurellales; family Pasteurellaceae; genus Mannheimia; species Mannheimia kashgarensis. Next base: position 5,893 of record NZ_JBGTYY010000010.1, on the reverse strand, counting down.
TCAGAAGTTCTAATTGGGATTGCTGTTCTAATTGTTGATCTGCTTGGTTTTCCATAGTTTATCCGTTTATTTATGCGAGCAAAAATAGTAATGGATTATACCACTAAATTCGGCTTGGCTTGGTAAATTTGCAAAAAATTTATGAATTTTACTCACAATCCTTGTAAGGATTGTTCGCAGCTCCGCTGCCGTTGGCAAAGCCAACGTTTAAAAAGCAATGCTTTTTTTGACCGCTTGTTGTGGACTCACTCAGTGTATTCGTACTATTGAAACATTAATAAAACGTACTCTTTTTTCTCATCATCGGTTAAACCCACCATTCGGTCTTTGGCAATTAGCTCTTCTTTGCGTAATTCCACTAATTTTGCATAGAGAAAATCGAGAGTTTCAATAAAGGTTGTCTCAACATTTTCCAGCAACACTAAATGCTCCCAGCTTGCGAGTGTTTCAATGATTTTATATTGGGGATTCTCTCGATAATGTTCAAGTATCCCTCCCATACTAATGCCTGCATTTTGCTGACAAATCGCCACAATATCCGTTAATAATTCAAAGCCTGGTTCTTTTAAGGCGTTCAGAGAACTCACATCAGGCACAAATTTCACTAAATACGGGTTTTGCAATAATAAGGCGATTAGTAATCGCATCGGCGTTCGTTTAATTTTAACCGCTTGATGATCTGCTCTCTCTTCCGCTTTTTTATTCGGCAATAAGGCTTCTATCTGTGTAGGGTCGAGAATACCTAACTTCTGCCCTAAAATATTGCGTAAATAAACCCGCAACATTTCGCCTGGAATGCGGTTAATTAGCGGCACGGCTAAAGCTGCGAGCTTTGATTTCCCTTCTTTTGAGGAGAGATCCACATCAGCCAGCAAACTATCGAACAAGAAATCACTTAGAGATTTAGCATTCTCTGCCAAATACTGCTCAAATCCCTCTTTGCCTTGTGAGCGAATAAAAGTGTCTGGGTCTTCCCCATCAGGCAAGAAAATAAATTTGAGCTGACGACCATCTTGCAAGTAATGCAAGGCATTTTCTAACGCTCGCCACGCTGCGTCTCGCCCTGCTCTATCGCCATCATAGCAACAGATAATTTGCTCAGTACAACGGAACATTTGCTGAATTTGCTCGCCTGTGGTGGCTGTTCCAAGTGAAGCTACGGCATTATTGACCCCAAATTGAGCTAGAGCCACTACGTCCATATATCCTTCAACCACAAAGAGATAATCAGGATTTTCATTCACTTTAAGTGCTTGATATAAGCCGTATAACTCACTACCTTTGTGATAAATGACGGTTTCAGGCGAGTTCATATACTTCGCCCCTTGCTCATCGTTCGGCAGCACTCGACCACCAAAGGCGATCACTCGCCCTCGCTTATCCCGAATAGGGAACATTACCCGATTGCGAAATTTATCGTAAATTCGACCGCTATCATTTTTGGTTAAAATGCCCGTATCGAGCAATTTTTGGGTTTCTTCAGACGATTGCCCAAAAGTACGCAAGGCGGCATCAAAGGCATTCGGAGCAAAGCCAATTTCGAAACGTTCGATAATCTCCGCCGATAAACCACGTTGTTGCAAATAGCTCTGTGGCTCAATTTGATGAGCGAGATTTTGCTGGTAAAACTTCGCTACAGATTCCATCAATTCATAGAGGTTACGCTTAGTTTTAAAATTCGCTTGCGGTTTGCCATCACGATTAAGCATATTCTCTCTCGGCACTTCTAAGCCGTGCATAGCTGCTAGTTCTTCAATCGCTTCGGGGAATTCTAATTTGTCATAATCCATCAAAAAAGTGATGACATTACCGTGCACACCACAGCCAAAACAATGATAAAACTGCTTCGATTGGCTAACCGAAAAGGAAGGAGTTTTCTCGTGATGAAAAGGACAACAGGCTTGGTAATCTCGCCCTGCTTTTTTGAGCTTAACTCGACTGTTGATGACCTCAACAATATCGGTACGAGCAATAAGATCATCAATAAATGAACGTGGAATTGTGCCTTTCATTGATTTCCTCCTGCTCTTGGTTGATACAAGCGATTACATTTTACAAATTTTTTGCAAAAAATGACCGCTTGAAATAGAAACGTTAAAAACACCAAAACCGTGAGCCTAACAGGAATCACGGTTTCGATATATTTTTGCCAATTAGCGAGCTAATTAGTATAAACGTGTGTTGCGTGCGTTCTCACGGAAGTTACGTTTAGCGTGGCGTTTAGCAAGTGATGCTTTTTCACGTTTACGAATTGTAGTTGGTTTTTCGTAGAATTCACGAGCACGAACTTCTGCTAAGATACCTGCTTTTTCGCAAGAGCGTTTGAAACGACGTAATGCAACGTCAAATGATTCATTTTCACGAACTTTAATTACTGGCATATGCCATCACCTCAGAAAAATAGAATTAAATTATTAACCGCACACAATTTTGGCGGCATAGAACAAAAAAGGTAGTGCATTCTACCTCAACAAAAAAGCAAAGTAAAGAGCAGATTGAGGCTGAAATGCTAAGTTTATTGGATACAAATCAGAAGCAAATTTATCTTAAAAAAAGAGATGGATAGGCTTCAAGCTATTAATGTAAAATGGGGGACATCCTCCCATCATTTAGGTAAATTTTATGTTGTTAAATTTCAAAAAAATAGAAAAAAAACATATCATTTTTTTCTCTAACCTGTTAATTGCATTGTTTTTTGTCAACGTTTTAACCTTTAAAAAGGGTTACAGCTATGTACCAATAACGCTAGGTACCATTGCAACACTGACTTTCTTATACTATCGCTTAAAACTCAAAGTAAAATGGCAGTGGGATCAAGAAGACAAATACCTGATTTTGGCACTTATTGCCTATTTTTTCACTTTTGTACTATCTATCATTTTTAATGGTGATGGAATTAGGATAATTGATAATCCAAGCAGGATATTACTCTTCATTCCATTGATTTTTTTCTTTGCTCTTTACCCAATTAAAAAAAATGTACTCTTTCACCTCATACCAATTGGTTCATTTATTACTGGGATATTAGCGATTTACCAGAAGTTTTTCCTAGAATTACCAAGACCATTTCCTGGGATGATGAGTATCCAAGCGGGGGATATTGCTATCTCATTAGCGATGTTTAGTATAGTTATTTCCCTATATTGGTTTAGTATAAATAAAAATGGGCTTGGTATTTTATATATAATATTTTCAGTATTTGGGTTAGTTGCAAGTATCCTTTCTGGAGCTAGAGGAGGCTGGGTTTCTTTTCCATTCTGCATTCTTTTCATTTTAGCCTGCTATTATAAAAATCTTAATAAGCAGGCTCTATTATTAATCATATCTATATTCACTATTTCTATTTTAATATTTATTACAAGAGCTGAATTTGAATTCGCAGAAAGATATAGCTCCGCAAAAACAGATGTAAAAAATTATTTTGAAAAAGGAATAAAAAATTCTTCACAAGGAGCTCGCTTAGATATGTGGGAAAATGGGATTATCGCGATCAATGAAAAGCCATTGCTAGGTCATGGTGACTTAGGATATGACCAGTTCAGAGATAGGCAAATAAGAGCTCAAAAAATGGCAGAGACCAGCTCATTTAGTAGTCTCCACAATCAATATCTAGAAGCATTTGTTAAAAGAGGAATTATTGGCTTTACAGCCTTAATGGTAATTTTAATTGTCCCATTGGCCATTTTTATACAGCGTCTAAAAAGCAATAATAACTATACTAAAAGCATTGCTGTATTAGGAATAGTGCATATTATATCACATATGTTCTTTTTCTTAACTCAATCTTTCTTTACTCATACTTCAGGTACAATATTCTATTTCTTTATGCTAATTTTGTTATATCATGCGATCAAGCAGAAAGAAAATATCAATTAAAAATAAAGGCAGAATTTACTTTCTGCCTTTATTTATTTTCTTACCTTGCACCAAACCCTGTCAGCATTGTTTTTAATGTTTTAAAAATAATTAAAATATCCAACCACAGAGAAAAATTTTTGTAGAAGATCAGGTTTGATCTTCTACATATTATCCTCTATCATATTTTTTATCTTTTTAGGTAAATTTTTCATTTTTTATTACAGTAATTATTGTTCTAAACTCATTTATGCTTTTAAGCTCGATTAATTACTTCATCAAGTAAAGATCTTCTTCAGTTAATTTATGTTACATACTTTTCGCACAACCTAACCGCTTGTCACTTAATACCCAAGCGTTCACGATTATAAGAGCCGTCTAATACTCTGCTCCACCACTGTTTATTATTCAAATACCACTCGACCGTTTTACGAATTCCACTTTCAAAACTCTCTTGTGGTTTCCAGCCCAATTCACATTCAATTTTACTCGCATCAATCGCATAACGAACATCATGTCCCGGCCGATCAGTCACAAAAGTAATCAAATCCTCATATTTAGCCACGCCGGCAGGTTTATTTGGCACAAGCTCTTCGAGTAAGTAACAAATGGTTCTAACAACCTCTATATTAGCTTTTTCATTATGACCGCCAATATTATAGGTTTCCCCCACTTTGCCTTCTGTCACAACTTTGTATAACGCCCGAGCGTGATCCTCAACAAATAGCCAGTCACGAATTTGCTGCCCGTTACCATAAACCGGCAATTTTTTGCCCTCTAAGGCATTTAAGATCATTAAAGGAATCAGTTTTTCAGGAAAATGGTAAGGACCATAATTGTTGGAGCAATTTGTTACGATAGTTGGCAAGCCATATGTTCTCAACCAAGCACGGACTAAATGATCACTTGCCGCTTTTGACGCGGAATAAGGACTAGATGGCGAATAAGAGGTTGTTTCAGTAAAGAGTGCTGTTGTGCCTTCCAAATCACCATAAACTTCATCTGTTGAGATATGGTGAAAACGGAAATTTGCCTTTTTCTCTTCCTCTAAGCCATTCCAATAAACACGAGCCACTTCTAATAAAGTATAAGTGCCAATGATATTTGTGTGAATAAACTCACCTGCATTATCAATAGAGCGATCAACATGGCTTTCTGCCGCCGAGTGCATTACTGCATCAGGCTGATATTTCTCAAATGCTTGTTCTAGTCTAGCTTTATCACAAATGTCTATCTGTTCAAAAATATACCTTGGATTATTCTCAACCTCTCTTAAAGATTCTAAATTGCCAGCATAAGTTAGCTTATCTACATTTATAACCCTATCTTGAGTGTTATTAATAATATGCCTTACGACAGCAGAGCCAATAAAACCCGCCCCCCCCGTAATCAGAATTGATTTATCACTTAACATAAATGTTCCTTACTTATTAGCCTTTTCTTTGCTAACAAGAGAATTAAATAATACGAATAAGCATCCTAATACACCACCAGCTATGACACCCAATAATAAAATAATTACTGTCTTAGGCTTATCTTTATTTATAGGATAATCTGGCGAAGCCTGGTAACGGTATGCTTTTGTTTTTACAGTCTTGACTTTCTCCAGTAAAGGCTCTAATTGCTCAATTTGATAATAACGAGGCGGATAAACCAATCCTTTTTAATGTGCTACATCTATTTGAGCTTTTAAATATTTCTCACCTAGCATAAAAAGATAACTTCCCTCTGCTAATTGAGAATCTGAAAGTGAAATTTTAGTATCACTCAATGCAGCAGCTGCAATGCTAGAAACTTCAGCTTCACTCAATACTTTAGAATACTCTTTAATACCTGCTTTTACTGCTGTTTGGTAGGCTTTATTCAAATTCTCTAATAACACAGATTTATTGACAGATAAGTCTTGTTGAATAATTAATTTTGGGGCTGTCCTAGATAACTAACCTAAACCCCCTTTAACCAATTGTTTTAAAAGGAATATTTGAGATTTTAAGTCACTGTGATTAAAACGCCATTCGCATTCTTTCAAATATAGCTC
>NZ_JBGTYY010000009.1:0-72133 GCF_041807705.1 Mannheimia kashgarensis | reverse complement strand
CGAGCGGTTACGCCTGCTACAAACAGCTCTATGAGTTTATGTTGTTTGTACTGACTTAGACGACTTTTTCTCATAGGGTTATCTTAACCTAAATGGAAGTTTTAGTCGTTATCTAGGACAGCCCCAAATTTTTTGCTATTTTTGACCGCTTGTATCGTAAAAAAGCCACCTTTTAAAGGTGGCTTTGCTCATTAAGCGATGAATTGGGGTTGGTAATCTACCAGTAAATAGTGTTTCGCAACATTAAGGAATTGAGCGACTTGTTGTTGTTGCCAAATTTCATCTTTACCCATCTCTTTTGCCATAATGGCGGCGACTTTTGCCGCACTGTCAATAGCGGCTCTCGCATCGGTAAAGAGCAAGCGAACACGGCGTGCCAATACATCTTCCACCGTTTGAGCCATCTCATTACGAACCGCCCAAATCACTTCAGCTACGGTGTAATCTAATCTTGGGTGGATTTTCTCTGCATATTCAGGATAAGCAGTCATTAAACCACGTAGTTCTGGAATGTCTGAACCATAAACGTAGAGATGATCTTGTAAATTTACTAATTCCGCTGGAATATTGCCGTGAATAGATAAATCTACTGTTCGACAAGGTTTATTGCCTAATTGTGGGTGGACTTTTAATGCTTCTTCTACCGTATCTTCAGCCATTTGGCGATAAGTTGTCCATTTACCACCTGTAATCGTTACTAAACCGCTGGTTGGATCGGTTAAAACTTTATGGCTACGGGAAACCTCTTTTGTACTTTGCCCTTCTTTTTCCGGGGCAGCAAGCGGACGTTGCCCTGCAAATACAGCTTTCACATCATCACGGGTTGGTTTTCTTGTGAGGTATTGCGCCGCGGTGGTTAAAATAAAGTTTACTTCTTGCTCAAGCGGAATTGGTTCGTAAGATGGGTGTTCAATTAAGGTATCCGTCGTTCCTACCACTAATACATCGTGCCAAGGCACAGCGAATAATACACGTCCGTCTGAGGTCTTTGGAATCATCAACGCATCATTACTTGGCAAGAATGATTTATCTAACACTAAGTGGATGCCTTGACTCGGCACCACGAATTTTTTCGGGCTACCCTGATCCATACTTAAAATATCATTCATAAACACGCCCGTTGCGTTAATGACTGCCGTGCCGAATACGGTATGTTCTTGCTGGTTAAGCTCATCGTAGAAAGTTACGCCATCAATTTTGCTCTGTGGTGTTTTGTGTAACGAAGTTACTTTAGCGTGGTTTAACACTGTTCCGCCTTGCTCAACCACCGTTTGAGCCATATTTACCGCTAAACGAGCATCATCAAATTGTCCATCTTGATAAACTGTACCTGCACGCAAGCCTAAGTCGTTTAATGTTGGTAAACGTCTTTTTGCTTCAGCTTTATCAATATTTTGCGTTTTACCTAAACTAAGATTACCTGAAAGCATATCGTACATTCCTAAACCTACACGGTACATTAAGCAATCTTTAAGGGTATAGTTTGGAATAATGAAACTTTGGTTTTTAAAGAGGTGAGCCGCATTTTTAGCTAAGCGACCACGCTCACGCAGGGCTTCTCTTACTAATGCCACATCGCCATTGGCTAAATAACGTACGCCTCCGTGTACTAATTTAGTACTACGGCTTGATGTCCCTTTTGCGAAGTCGTGGCTTTCTAGTAATAAGGTTTTATAGCCACGAGAGGCGGTGTCTACAGCAATACCTAAACCACTTGCACCGCCACCAATAATAATGAAATCCCATTTTTGTGTTTGTTGCACTTGAGCGAGTTGTTCGTATCTTTGCATTTTTTGCTCCTTTTGTTCGATGCTTTAATTGCTCGAATTTGAACTTAATATTACCTTTATTAGCATAAACGAAAATAAATTGAGTTCAAATAGATTTGTTTAAAAATCAGATCTACATCACAAAATTATTGAATTTGCATCGTAATTTACTGATTATTTTGGTTGTATATAATGTGTTTTTTTATAAGAGGTCGGAGTAGGTGGTAAGATAAAAATGCGTATTTCCGAAAATTTGAAGTGATTTAAAGTGAAAATTTTGTGAAATAAATCACATTTTTGCAAAAAATAACTTTGTCATTCGCTATTTTCAGATATTATTGACCGACCTAAGAATAGGTATTACTTAAAATTATATTGGAGAATAAAAATGTTTGGTCCATTTAAACCCGCTCCGCATATAGCGGAGTTGCCAGCGGACAAAGTTGATGCAAGATATAAATTCTTGCGTTGGCAAGTTTTTGCTGGCATTTTCTTCGGCTATGCCGCTTACTATTTCGTGCGTGCTAACTTTGACCTAGCACAACCGGGCTTAATTGAAGCTGGTATGTATAATAAAGCAGAACTTGGTATTATCGGTACAGGTGCTGGTTTGGCGTATGGTTTATCAAAATTTGTAATGGCGTGGATGTCAGACCGCTCAAATCCGAAAGTATTTTTACCATTCGGTTTATTATTATCAGGTCTTTGTATGACGATGATGGGCTTAATGCCGTGGGCAACTTCAGGCATTGCCGTTATGTTCGTTATGATCTTCTTAAACGGTTGGTTCCAAGGTATGGGATGGCCACCGTGTGGTCGTACAATGGTACACTGGTGGTCTAAATCTGAGCGTGGAACTATTGTATCGATTTGGAACTGTGCGCATAACGTAGGCGGTATGGTGCCGGGCTTAATGGTGATTTTAGCGGGTGCAATTTTCTACAATACACACGGTGTTGAAGCAACAGCAAAAGATATTTGGCAACAGGCTCTATACTACCCAGGTATTGCAGCGATGATTGCCGCTGTGCCAATCTACTTTATGATGAAAGATACTCCACAATCTTGTGGTTTACCGCCAGTTGAGAAATGGCGTAACGACTACCCAGATGACTATGATGAGAAAAAATCGGAAACAGAATTAACCACTAAAGAAATTTTATTCACTTATGTGTTAAAAAATAAATTATTGTGGTATATCGCAATCGCTAACGTATTCGTTTACTTAATTCGTTATGGTGTATTGAAATGGTCTCCAGTTTATTTAGGGGAAGTGAAACACTTCAATATTAAAGGAACAGCCTCTGCGTACATCATTTATGAGCTTGCGGCGATTCCAGGTACGCTACTATGTGGGTGGGTATCAGATAAGATCTTCAAAGGTAAACGTGGCTTGACCGGTTTCGTGTTTATGATCTTAACCACCGCAGCAGTTGTGGCATTATGGTTAAACCCAGCAACGCCTGAAGCAGAGTTAGCTCAATACGCAGGTAAAGTGTGGTATGAGAATCCATATCAATTAATGGACTTTGTCTTAATGACCACTATCGGCTTCTTAATTTATGGCCCAGTAATGCTGATCGGCTTACACGCTCTTGAGCTTGCACCGAAAAAAGCAGCGGGTACGTCAGCAGGCTTCACAGGCTTATTCGGTTACTTAGGTGGTACTGTATCTGCTTCTGCGGTAGTAGGCTGGGCGGCACACGAATTCGGCTGGGACGGCGGTTTCTATGTGATGATCGCAGGTGGCGTGTTAGCGGTATTATTAATGTTTATCGTAATGCTTGAAGAAGGCAAACACAAAGCTAAACTAGGCGACCACTACGGTAAATAATTGTTAATTTATAAATCAAAAAGGAAGAACATATTGTTCTTCCTTTATTTTTAAACAATGAGGTGATTCTATGAAATTTAAATTTAAAACATTGGTTGCAGCGTTAACACTCTCTGCGGCAACATTAAGTGCTTATGCTCAAGCATCAGATAAATTAGTGATTGCTCACCGTGGTGCGAGTGGTTATTTGCCAGAGCATACATTAGAGTCAAAAGCCTTGGCATTTGGGCAACAGGCGGACTATTTAGAGCAAGATCTTGCAATGACGAAAGATAATCACATCATTGTGATTCACGACCACTTCTTAGATGGCTTAACCGATGTTGCGAAAAAATTCCCAGAACGTAAGCGTGAAGATGGGCGTTACTATGTGGCAGATTTCACTTTAGAAGAAATTCGCACACTTGAGATGACAGAAAACTTCAAAATGGAAGATGGCAAACAAGTAGCGGTTTACCCAAAACGTTTCCCGCTTTGGCAATCAAGCTTTAAGATCCATACTTTTGAAGAAGAAATTGAGTTTATTCAGGGCTTAGAAAAATCAACAGGTAAAACAATCGGTATCTATCCAGAAATTAAAGCCCCTTGGTTACACCATAAAGAAGGTAAAGACATTGCATTAGAAACTTTAAAAGTGTTGAAAAAATATGGCTACGATAAAAAATCATCGCCTGTTTATTTACAAACTTTCGATTTTAATGAGTTAAAACGCATTAAAACTGAATTACTCCCTCAGCTTGGTATGGACTTAAAATTGGTGCAATTAATCGCCTATACCGATTGGAATGAAACTGAAGAGAAAGATAAAGACGGTAAATGGATTAACTACGACTACGATTGGATGTTCAAAGAAGGTGCAATGGCAGAAGTCGCAAAATATGCAGACGGTGTAGGGCCAGGCTGGTATATGTTGATTGACGATAAAAACTCAAAAGTAGGTGATATTAAATATACGCCGCTTGTAAAAGAGTTAGCTAAACATAAGTTAGAGCTGCATCCTTACACAGTGCGTAAAGATGCTTTAGCTCCATTCTTTGAGAATGTAGATCAAATGTATGATGCACTCTTAAATAAAGCGGGAGCAACAGGCGTATTTACCGACTTCCCAGATACAGCTGTTGAGTTTTTGAAAAAACAGAAATAATTAATACTTTTTAAATAGCAAGCGGTCTGATTTGTAAATTTTTTTGCAAATCAGACCGCTTGTGTTTTAGGTTATTCTTGATTTAACAAGAAAATACCATTTTGGCTTAGGTGAACATAGTACTCAGCTTGGTTTTCATTGTATTGATCAGGGTTGAGATTCACCATAATTTCTTTGCCTTGCCACTCTACCGTAATTTCCCAATGAGCTCCCATATAAACAGCGTGCTTGATTTGGCAATGTTGGTTCTCTTCACCATTAGCTTGTAAGCGAATTGCTTCTGGACGTATGCCGACTAAACAGTCGCCATTCGGTACATTGAAGCGATCTGAATGAGCAAGCGTAAAGCTGAAATTGCCAATTTGGATTTTGTCATCAAACTTCTTCGCTGGCAGAATAGTGGATTCTCCCATAAAGTTAGCAAGAAAGAGCGAGTTTGGCTGTAAGTAGAGATTTTTCGCCGTGTCTTGCTGTTTGATAATGCCTTTATCCATCACAATCACTTGGTCGGATACCGCAAAGGCTTCCGATTGGTCGTGAGTAACATAAAGCGAGGTGATATTAAGACGTTGCTGCAACTCACGGATTTTTTCTCGCATTGAGCGGCGAAGGTTGGCGTCTAAGTTACTTAACGGTTCATCAAATAAAAGCACCTTTGGTTTTAGAATTAACGCACGAGCCAGTGCCACACGTTGCTGTTGTCCGCCTGAAATCTGATCGACAAAACGGTCTTCAAACCCCGCTAAATCGACCAATTCCAACGCCTCTTTCACACGTTGTAATCGTTCTTCTTTCGGCACCCCTTGCATTTTTAAGCCATAACCAACGTTGTCGCCAATCGACATATGGGGGAAAAGAGCGTAAGACTGGAACACAATGCAAATATCCCGATTTTGAATCGAGCTTTGGGTAACATCTTCGCCATCAATAAAAATCTGCCCCGATGTTGGGCTTTCCAAACCTGCCACAAGGCGTAACACGGTGGTTTTTCCACAGCCTGAAGGGCCAAGCAGGGTAATCATTTTTCCTTTAGGAATGCTTAAGTTGAGATTATCAATAACAGTAGCTTTGCCGAAAGATTTGGTTACATTTTTTAATACTAAGAAATCGTTATTCATATTTTGTCCTTTTAATTATATCTTTCTCTCTTCCATAAAGGGCGGGCTGTCAGGCTCTAAATACATAATGATTGTGTGTAGGGGCGGGTCCAGTGCCCGCCCGTAAATTAATATTGTTTGCGAATAGGCACAGGATCTGCCCCTACGGATATTGATACAGAACTTGACAAATCTACCTATAAAGGGAGAGTAGATGTGTTTTACATTTTCTTCGCCTTAGAGCGAGCAATACGAGTATCCCCAACAATCCAGTCGAAAATCAAAATAATCGCCATCATCACTACAATTAAAATTGAGCCGTAGGCAATCGCAATGCCGTATTCGCCATCTTCCACACGGTTGAGAATGTAAGAGGTTGCCACTCGTGTATCTGCGGTGACTAAGAACACAATCGCACTTACGGTGGTCATTGCTCGCACGAAGCTGGTTACAAGAGCAGAAAGTAAGGCTGGCTTGAGAAGCGGTAACACCACAAACAGCATAGTTTTAAATGAACCAGCTTTTAGCGAAAGAGAGGCTTCATCAAGGGATTTATCCAACTGCCCTAAGCCAGCGATTGCTGCACGCATACCCACAGGCATATTTCGCATTACCATTGAGAGGATAATAATCATACCTGTGCCAGTTAAATAAATCGGGGCATCGTTGAAGGCAAGAATGTAAGACACCCCTGCGACTGTTCCCGGCACGGCAAAGCAAAGTAAGGTTAAAAATTCCAGCGTTTTCTTGCCTTTGAAATCACGGCGAACCGTGACATAAGCAATTAGCAAGCCAAACAATGCCGTAATTGGTGCAGCAGCAGCGGCAAATAACACGGTTTGAATCAGTGATGGGAAACCGCCATCGCTAAAGCCTTGTCCGAACAGTTTGATGTAGTTATCTAGTGTAAGGGTGTAATCTACGCCCCAGTTTACTGTGAAGCTACCGTAGAAAATACTACCGTAAAGCACAAGGTTGAATATTCCCCAGAACAGCAGAGTGGCAATAATTAGCCATTTCATTCCGTTTGGTAAATCTTGCACATCGCCACGATAAGATTTGCCCGATACAGTTACATAAGAACGGTTGCCGATCCAGAGGTATTGGATTACGAAAATTGTCAGCGAGAACACGAGTAAGATCGCTCCAAGTGTACTTGCAGAAGCATAATCAAGCTGTGAACCTGCAATATAGAAGTAGATTTGCGTTGCAATCACATCAAAGCTGCCGCCTAAAACTAATGGCGTACTGAAGTCCGCAAGGGATTGAATTGCCACCACTAAGAATGAGTTAGCCAGAGCAGGTTTGAGTAATGGGAAAATAATGTTAAAGAAGGCTTGATAGCGGTTAGAACGTAAGGTGTAAGCTGCTTCTTCCACAGATGGGTGAATAGATTTCAACGCTCCTTCTAAAATCATAAACGACATTGGTGTAAGGGCAAGCGTGTGAGCAATCACAATCCCTGTATAGCCGTAGAGCCAGTTGCTGGCAAAGCCAAAGTGTTCCACTAAAAATTCAGTAACATAGCCCGAACGCCCAAGCATTAGCGTTACACCTAAACCGACCACAAATGGCGGTGTAACAATTGGTAAGATCGAGAAAATTCGTCCGATGAACGCAGAGCGTTCCGCAATACGAGTGGTGTAAAGGGCAAAAGCCAAACCAAACAGAGTGGAAAGCACACCCGCCGTTCCCGCAACTGATAACGAGTTCCCCACTACTCGAGCCACATAAGGCTGTTGCAAAATAGTGAGCACTTGGCTTGGTACAAATTCGTCGCCGTTGTAGAACATTGAGACGAAAATCGCAATGGTTGGGTAAACGATAAAGAAGAAAATCAGTAGGATAATACTAATGAGTGAACCAATAATAAAGCGGTCGCCTTGCATTACTTTAAAAATAGCAAGGTTATTGGTCGCAAGCCCTGTAATAGCAATAATCAAAGGTAAAACCGCATAGCCTAAACTGACTTTAAGCACGATTGCAGATAAGAAAATAAAGGCAAACAATAAGCCTAAGCCGACTAATTCGAGCTTGGCTCGGCGTTTACAAGCGGTCGGATTTGGTAATAAAAATGCAAAAAGCGGTAAGAACCACGCCCAAGCGATATTTAAACTTGACCAGCCCATCGCTGAAAACAGCTCGTCTTTTGTTGAGTCAAACAAACCATAATCTAATGCTTTAGCGGGCAATAAGAGAAAACCGAGTAAACCGATCACCACCCATACAAGCGGTCGGGAAAAAGAAAAACTCTGCATAATACCTCACAGATAAAAAAGAGGGGAAAGCCCCCTCTAAAAGAAGAATTATTTGGCTAACTTAACTTCATTAACCCATTTATCAATCAAGCGTTTACGTTCTTCGCTTGAACCATATTTCTCAAAATCGTAGTCAATTAAGTTTAAGTCTTTTGGATTAAGGGCATAAGGCGAGGCTTCTGCCGTTGTGTTGGTTAATACTTGGAACGCATTTCCTTTCTGCCAAGAGAGTTCTTGAGCTTCTTTAGAAAGCGACCAATCCACGAACAGCTTCGCATTTTCAAGGTTTCTTGCCCCTTTTAAGATACTCACGCCGCCTAATTCATAACCTGTACCGTCAGTTGGTGCAGTTATTTCAATGTTAGCCCCGTTTTTCTTCTCGATAGCATAGTCGTGTAAGAAGCCGATACCGATGGTGGTTTCGCCTCGTGCTGTGTTACGAGCTGGCGTGATGCCTGATTTAGTATATTGTGAAATGTTTTTGTGTAATTTGCGGAAGTATTCAAAGGCTTTTTCTTCGCCCCAAAGTTGCACGAAGGTAGCAATTGCTGTGTAAGCTGTACCTGAACTTTGCGGATCTGCAATTTGAATTTCGCCTGCTAAACGAGGGTCTAGTAACTCTTCCCAAGTTGTTGGCACTTTCTCGATACCTAATTTTTTCAAGCGATCTAAGTTTACGCCGTAGCCTAAAATCCCCATATACACCGCAGAAGAATAGTTGCCTTTTAATTTGGCAGGATCACGGAATTTTTCCATAATTTGCTCTAAACTCGGTGATTGATACTGTTGGAGTAAGCCCATTTCTGCCGCTTGTGAATGAGGATCAAGCGTGCCACCGTACCACACATCAGCCTGTGGATTATTTTTTTCGGCCTCAATTTTCGCTAATGTGCTGCCTGAACCATTACGCACAAACGATACTTTCACATCGTATTTCTTACCAAATGCTTGAACTTCTTGCTCGCAAAGTTCGTTCGTCGCACTACAATAAACGGTCAGACGACCTTCCGCCAATGCCGATTGAGAAAATAATGAACCGAGTAGTAAACCAGATACTGTTAAAGCTAATTTTTTCAATTTCATTGTGATTTCCTTACTGTTAGGGAGAAAATTAAGCGGAATATAGCAGAAAATAAGGCAAAATTCTGTGAGCAGCTTCACAGTTCAGCTAAACAAGCGGTCGAATTTGCTTGGAATTTTGCAATTGCATTTTTTATTGAACCTTTTCTACTAAATAAAATCTTATAGATTAGGTCAAGGAGATTGACCAATTTGAAATTGATTAATAATGAGGGATTAATATGAAGTCTATGTTAAAAGTTGTCGGAGTAGCTCTTTTAGCAGTTGCAGTATCAGGCTGTAACAATATGACAAAATCGCAACGTAATACCGCAATTGGTGCAGCAGTTGGCGGTGTTGCTGGACAAGCAATTGGTAATTCAACGGGCGCAACCTTAGGTGGTGCGGCACTTGGTGGTGTAATCGGTAGCCAAATCAAATAATTGCAAAAAATTGACAGAAATGAACCGCTTGTATCGCCAAAGAACAAGCGGTTTTGTTTTGTATAGATTTTGTAAATTATGGATTTCTTGCTTTTCTTTTTATTTTCTTTCTTTATAATGCAAAAAGTTTTGAAACGAAACTTAAGTGAAGATTGTAATGTCAAAACGTAACACACAACAACGCCGCCATTTAATTGTACAGATGGTACAATCGCAACAAGAAGTGAGTGTTGATGAACTCGCTACACTGTTTGAAACTTCAGAAGTTACCATTCGTAAAGACCTAACCGCTTTAGAAGAAAGTGGTTTTTTATTGCGAAAATATGGTGGGGCGGTAAAAATCCCTTCAGAGATGATGGAAGAAGAATTTACTGAGCAACTTTCGATTCAAAAGAAGAAGATTGCACAAGCCGCCCGAGATTGTATTCGTGACCATAACCGTATCATCATTGATAGCGGCAGCACGACTGGGGCGTTAGTTAAAGCCTTAAACCAAACCGGCTTGGTCGTGATGACCAACTCGCTGAATTTAGCAGCGGAATTAACCTCTTTGGAGTGCGAGCCAACAGTATTAATGACAGGTGGTACTTGGGATAGCCGTTCAGAATCTTTTCAAGGAAAAGTGGCTGAACAAGTGTTGCGTTCATATGATTTTGACCAGCTCTTTATTGGTGCAGATGGTTTAGATTTATCACGTGGCACAACCACTTTCAATGAGCTAGTCGGGTTAAGCCAAGTGATGGCAGAAGTCAGCCGAGAAGTGATAGTGTTGATTGAATCACAAAAAATCGGGCGAAAAATGCCTAATATTGAATTGGAATGGTCAAAAATCACCAAAATTATTACCGACAACCAATTAAGTTTCGAAACGAAAGAAAAAATTGAAAAAATGGGTGTCGAAGTCCTCATTGCAAAATAAATAATCGAATTTTTAACTTAAAAAATAGGAAAGCAAATTTATGTGTGGAATTGTAGGTGCAGTAGCACAACGTGATGTGGCTGAAATATTAGTTGATGGTTTACACCGCTTAGAATATCGAGGCTACGACTCAGCAGGCGTAGCGGTATTAAACGCAGCCGATAAAAAAATGCAGATCGTACGCCGTGTAGGTAAAGTGAAAGCATTAGATGATGCGTTAGAAGCACAGCCATTATTAGGTGGTACAGGTATTGCTCACACTCGTTGGGCAACACACGGTGAGCCATCAGAAACTAATGCTCACCCACATCGTAGCGGTAAAATTGCGGTGGTACATAATGGTATTATCGAAAACTACGAAGAATTAAAAGTCGTGCTACAAGAGCGTGGCTATGTGTTCCAATCACAAACCGATACAGAAGTTATCGCACACTTAGTTGAGTGGGAATTGCGTTCGGCTTCATCATTATTAGAAGCGGTACAAAAAACCGTAGTACAACTTCGTGGTGCATACGGCACAGTAGTATTAAACGAAGAAGAGCCGGAACATTTAATCGTTGCTCGTTCAGGCAGCCCACTTGTGATTGGCTATGGTGTAGGTGAAAACTTCTTAGCCTCAGATCCGTTAGCATTATTAAGCGTAACCCGCCGTTTTGCTTATTTGGAAGAAGGCGATGTAGCAGAGATTACCCGCCGTTCTGTTGAGATTTACGACCGTCAAGGCAATAAAGTAGAACGTGAAATTCACGAAGGTAACTTTGAAGCCGATGCTGCGGATAAAGGTCAATATCGCCACTATATGCAAAAAGAGATTTTTGAACAACCAGTTGCGATTATGAACACCTTAGATGGTCGTATTAAAGACGGTAAAGTTGATGTATCTGCGATTGCACCAAATGCAGCAGAGATTTTATCAAAAGTAGAACACGTTCAAATTGTGGCTTGTGGTACATCTTACAACGCAGGTATGGTCGCTCGTTACTGGTTTGAATCACTCGCAGGCGTAAGCTGTGATGTGGAAATCGCGTCTGAATTCCGTTACCGTAAATTTGTAACACGCCCGAACAGCTTATTAATCACACTTTCTCAATCAGGTGAAACAGCAGATACCTTAGCGGCACTTCGTTTAGCGAAAGAGTCTGGTTATATGGCAGCGATGACGGTGTGTAACGTTGCAAGCTCATCATTAGTGCGTGAATCTGATTTTGCGTTCTTAACTAAAGCTGGTGTGGAAATTGGTGTAGCTTCAACAAAAGCATTCACAACACAATTAACTTGCTTATTATTATTAAACGTAGCGATTGGTCGTTTACAAAACCGTATGAGTGAAGAACAAGAGCATCACATTGTTCAATCTTTACAACGCTTGCCAGCTCAAATTGAAAGTGCGTTAGTGTTCGATAAACAAATCGAGAAATTATCAGAAGACTTTGCGGATAAACACCACACATTATTCTTAGGTCGTGGTGAATACTACCCGATTGCGATGGAATCTGCGTTAAAATTAAAAGAGATTTCATACATTCACGCAGAGGCTTACGCAGCAGGCGAATTAAAACACGGTCCGTTAGCGTTAATTGATAGCGATATGCCGGTTGTAGTGGTTGCACCAGAAAACGATTTGTTAGAAAAAGTAAAATCTAACATTGAAGAAGTGCGAGCAAGAGGCGGTCAGTTATATGTATTTGCCGATCACGATGCAGGTTTTGAAGAGGCAGAAGGTTTCAAAACTATCGTATTACCAAAAGTAGATGAAGTAACCGCACCGATTTTCTATACCGTGCCGTTACAACTGCTTTCATACCACATCGCTTTAATTAAAGGAACAGACGTGGATCAACCTCGTAACCTTGCAAAAGCGGTAACGGTAGAGTAACCATAAAAGAAAAACCTTATTCATTTTTGAATAAGGTTTTTTCTTCCTTGAAGAAACAAGCGGTCAAAACAGTAGAATTTTTTGCAAATTAATATTTCTCAACCGCAAGGTAAGCAATCCGTTCACTTACTTATTTCGCTAAAAGCCCTTCTTTCTCGCCATAAACAAGCACTAAGGTTTTTTCATAAGCTGCTTTTAATTTGCCGTTCGCTTTAAATTCGCTAATCTCTTTGTTCACAAAATCAAGCAATGCTTTGTTGCCTTTTTGTACTGCTGGAGCAATTTGTTCAGATGGCCCGATATTGCCAATCGCCACATCAAAATCTGCGTTCTCTTTTGCCCAAGCCCACACTAATGCGTTGTCGTGTGCAAGTGCAACGCCACGTCCATCTTTTAACGCATTAAAGGTTTCAGTATTGTGGTCGAATTTTAATAACTGAATTTCAGGATGATTTTTGCTGAAATAGGCATCAGCCGTTGTGCCTTTATTCACTAATAAGGTTTTTAAGAATGTTGAACGTTTCATAGTAATTCCTCAAATAATGTTAATAATCTAAACCGTGTAAGAACTGTCTTGCTCGCTCGGTTTTTGGTGCTTTAAAAAACTCGTGCGGCGGAAATTGCTCAATAATTTCGCCTTTATCAATAAATACAATGCGATCGGCAACCTTCTCTGCAAAGCCCATCTCGTGAGTAACAATGAGCATTGACATTCCCTCATCTGCCAACTCAAGTACCACATCTAACACTTCTCGTACCATTTCAGGATCGAGTGCTGCCTTAATTTCATCTAACAAAATAACTTCAGGGTTCATACACAACGCTCGAACGATGGCGATGCGTTGTTTCTGCCCGCCAGAAAGTTCTCTCGGAAAAGCGGTTTTTCTATCAAATAAACCAACTCGTTTTAAGAGTAAATCTGCCTGAGCTTCTACTTCTTCCCGACTGCGTTTTTGAGCCTTTAATGGGCCAAGTAAAATATTTTCAATAACGTTTAAATGGGCGAATAATTCATAGCTTTGGAATACCATTCCCACTTTTTGCCGAGATTGCTCCCAACTCAAATCTTTGCCAAATTCGCCAACATCTTGCATTGAAATTGTACCTCCTTGTTTATCTTCCAAGCCATTAATACAGCGAAGCAAGGTACTCTTACCACAGCCAGAAGGCCCAAGCAGCACAACAACTTCGCCTTTATGCAAATCTAAACTCAGATTATTAATTGCGACAGTCTCGCCATATTTTTTATGCAAGTTTTGAATAGAAAGTAAAGGCATATATGCGTAACCTTAAGTTATTTATGAAAGCATTTTGCAGAAAAATAATTAAGAAAGGGAATCATAAGAAGCTATTTTGTATAACTTTTGATTATAAGGAATGTTTTTAATAAGAAGATTAAAAAAGAGCTAATCATCATAAGATTAGCTCTTGGTATATATTTAGTAAATTAGGCTAAAAACCGTCCGATTACTTGCCCACCAACCATAATCCAAGCCATCAACATTGAGGTAAAAAACACCCCTAAGTAGATATAGCCAGTTTTAAGGTAACACCAGTGGTTGATAATCGTAAATACCACAAACTGTGGAATAATAACTGCTAACATCATCATCCATCGACCACCAAATTGAGGCAATCCGAGTATGTCAAAACCCGGCCCTATTTGCATAAAGTTCGGTACAAAATGGAATAACCATAAAATGACTAATCCACCTGCAGCAAATAAGATGGTTTTGAATGACCAACTCAAGAGGGTTGAGGCAAAACTGCTTGATAATGGCTGTTTCATTTGTACAGATACAATTAAACCATTAAAACTGAGGAAGAAGAGCAAAATTGGTATCCAATAAATGAAAAATAGTTCAAAGCGTTCTATCGTTAATGGTTTTAGTAACGGCCATAAGAAGCGTAATTCCGTCCCCCAAATTGAATGAGCAATAAAGGCGATAGCATAGAGCCAAATAACTAACACTATACTTAGCATTAAATTGCGTCCGATAACTTTACTTGTACTAAAGTGGCTTAATACGCCAAATTCTGCTAATGAAATCGTGCTTGTTTTTTTCCAAAGGAAGAAAAACAGGAAGTTAATCACAGCACTAACCGACAGCCAAGTGATAATTCCATTCCCCATCTCTAAAGGCATAAAGCTCAATTTTGCAGCAATGGGTTCATTCGCTCCACCCCATTGGGTTAATAAAGGATAAAGTACGATAGTAACTGCAATATTAATTACTGCAAATAACCGCCAACGGCTTGGTGTGATTGCCATCTTGGTAGTAACGGTTTGTGTTGCCGCAGCAAAATAAGGGGCTTTTAGTAAATGATTTGCTAAAAACAATGCAGAAATAACAGCAAAAAATAGGGCAAATAGGCCACTAAACTCTTTATACCAATAGGTTTGTTGCTCAGGCTCAATCCAGCCTTCTCCTTTTTCGCCATTTTGGAGAGCTTGGTTAAACCAAAGAATTGCTTCTTTATTACTGTGTTCTGCGATCATTACACCTAAATGCGTGCCATCAACTAAGGCTGCTCGGCGTGCTGAACCAGCATTGAAGTTGCCGTAAGTATGATCCCATTTCAAGTTTTCACCACTAGACAATGAGAAAGCGGTCAATCTTGCTTCATTATTTACAAGATCTTTTACTGGGAACGTTTTTTCCCGATAAATTCCAATTTCTTCATATAACCCCTGTGTTAATAAGTAGTTGTTTAACTCTTTATCGCCACCATTGCTACTTAAACCATTTACTGCTTTGTGATCAGGGTTTAGTTTTGCTACTCGGATCGCATTTAATGCCCCTGTGGAATGCCCAAAGATCCCCAGTTTTTCCTTATCAACGAAAGGAAGCGTTTTTAAATATTGATAGCCATTATTTGCACCGCTGATCGTTTTATTCGAGGCTGGTAATTTTGTTGAGTAGCCGTGACCAAAGTGGTCAATGGCTAATACTACAAAACCTCGCTTTGCCAGTTCTAATGCACCAAAAGTATTGGTGGCTTCTTTATCGCTTTGATAACCGTGCAATGCCAAGAGGGCAGGTTTAGGCGAGTTTTCAGTTGCAGAGATCGGACGATAGAGTTTGGCTATCATCGGTTGATTCTGCTCCGTCATAAAGCTCACGGTTGAAACATCAATTCTGCCGAAATCCCGCTCAATCAATGAGCCAATATAACTACTGATAAAACTCAATGCTAAGAAAATAATGGCTAACACTAAGCTAAATTTACTTGTTTTCATCTTTTTTCCTATTGGATTTCTGCCAAGACTGTAACTTGCGAGCTATCAACGCCTTTTACTCGTAAAGGTAAAGCAAACACTTTTTTGAGTTTCTCTGCGTTTACTTCCGATAACATTAAATCCTCAATAATGCAGATAAAATTCGAGCTATACATTCCAAGCATAACTTGATGGGCTTTTACACCGTGATCAGGGTGAGCTGGGGAAGCAAGCGAAATAAAATCAAATCCAATCGCTTTCAAATTTGCTGCATCTTTAATCAAAAATTCGGCACATTGAATGCTTACAGCTCCACCGTTATGAGCATATTCGCTTGGGTTTTCCTTGCGTAGCTGTTCAAAACCTGTGCGGATCAATAACAAATCAGCTTGTTGAATAGCAGCTAAATGCGGTTGTAAATCCTCAGGTTCAATCATTTGCCCTGATTGCTTTGGAATATCTAACAACAAGGGTTTTTCATAGATAAATTGCGAAAGTGGCAGCTCCGTAATTGTTACACCATTCGGATTAAAATGGCGAGGGGCATCAAAGTGCGATCCAAAATGGTTAAACAGATGAATTTTAGAGCTGTTATACACATCACCTTTATCAGTACTCGTACAAGTTTCTAAGCTCAATGTCGGCTCGCCGGGAAAACCAGGGTCATTCACATCTAATGGATAAGAAAGATATTGATAAGTCATAATAAAGTCCTCTATGGGCGTTTTTGTTGAAGTAACCACTCAATCACTTCAGGGCTGTTATACACAGCGTCCCAAGTGTTGTGAGGGTTGTTATTGACAATACCGTTGTCGCCGGCTTGTTCAAAGCTAAATTCGGTGTATTTCACATTTGGGGCATTAAGCTGCTCGTGTAGAATTTGGTAGTTGATACGAGAACCTTTCACAGGCGAGACTTTGTCTTCTTTGCTGTGGAAGAACCAAATCGGTAAATCTTTAATTGCCGCTAAATTTTCTATGGTAGCATTGCCATCTACCCATTCGTTTGTATAGGCTTCGCGGCCGCTCATTAACAATGCTCCTGCAAAGAAATTCGGGCGAGCGAGTAACAGGTTTAATCCGCCCTCTGCCCCACGAGATAATCCATTCACATAGATGCGGCTGGTATCAATTTGTGGGTTGGCTTTGAGGGTTTCATCAATCATTTTTAACACGAGATTGATACGATTTTCCGTTTGCCAGTGAATACCGCCTTTTTGCCCCTTGGCGGCATTATCAAATGGGTCGAAGACTTGGTCGTATTGCGGTGCCAGCACAAAACTTGGCTCATAAGGTAAGGTTGCAATCGCCCCTTTACTGGAAATTAAGTGAGCAAGATTATCGGAACCCACTTGCCCTGAACCGTGTAGGAAAATCACAAGCGGGTATTTTTCGCCATTTTTTTGCAAAGGCGAATAGAGCCGATAGTTCAGCTTATTTTCAGGCTTATCTAAGTTCACTTGTTTTGTTTTGAAATCGTCAAGGTAAGTGGTTTTGATTTTTTCAGGCTCAGCAGTTTGTGTCCACTCTGCTTTGCCTAAGGTTGTGCCATTAGTTAATTTGAGTAAGCCTTTTTGTTCTACCGAATAGGCTAAACGATTTGCAAAAAATTCAGGAATTTTGACCGCTTGTACTTTCTCGGTTGCTATAATGTTGCCGTTTTCATCTTTGGATTTAAACTTCATCGGTGCTTTATTGGCATCTTTTACGCTATAAGTTGCCGCATTTTTATCTGCCGTATCCAATTCAACAATCACAAATTTACCGGCTTTCGGAAGTGCGGTCGTTTTTGGCTCGGCATTCACATAGGCTTTCAATACTGAACGGCTTTCCTTTTCCGCATTGTCTAAACTGGTTTGGACTTGGTAAAGTTGGCGAAGATCGCTACCCGACAGCACATTTTCAGGGTATTCCAACGCCAATCCGTTAATTTTTTGCCCTTGAGCGGTGATTTCGGCAAGCAGCGTAATATTTACTGATTTATTTTCCTGAATCATATCCTCTGCATAGAGGGAGTGAGAAAGTAATAGCGTAAATAAAAGTGTTTTTTTCAGCATAGTTTTCTCCTAAAAAAACCCACCTCATAAGAGGCGGATTTTAAGCAGTAACAGAGTGATATTAAACGAATAACATCCAAATAATGCCAACAACAGCAAAGGCGATTACACCGAAAATAGTGGTTAAAAACGTCCAAGTTCTTAAGCCTACGGATACAGGAACATTGAAGAATTTAGTCCATACCCAGAAGAGTGAATCATTCACGTGGGATAATGTCATAGAACCTGCACCAATAGCTGCTGTAAGAAGTGCTAATTGCAGATCATTATAACCTGCTGCTACGGCTGCAGGAGCTAGAATAGTTGTAGTGGTAATAGTTGCAACCGTTGCAGAACCTTGTGCTGCACGCAATAATGCAGAAAGTATGAAAGAAAGAACCAATAACGGTAAGCCCGTATTGGCTAATACGTCTGCTAATGCTTTACCTACACCACTTGCATCTAATACTTTACCAAACATTCCTCCCGCACCAGTGATTAAAATAATTCCTGCAATCGGTGCTAGAGCAGAATCTAGTACTTCTTCTAATTTATGCTTAGTCCAACCGTATCTAAAGCCTAATACATAAGCAGAAAGACAGACTGCAACAAATAATGCAAACGGAGAACTTCCAATCATACTAAATACTTCACGTACAATATGCTCTTTTGGTAGTGCTGTCGCCGTTACCGTACCTAACATGATCAGAATTAGAGGGAAAGAAATCATTGCTAACACTTTACCGAAAGAAGGTAATTCAATCTCTTTCTCTTTGATTAAATCTTTTTGGTGCTGTAAAAGATCAGTTGAAGTTACTACTTTTACGAAGTTATTTTTTGTAAAGAACGGAATAAATTTTTGACCGATTAAATATGCAGGTAGAGCTGCTACTAAGCCAATTCCCAATACAAAGCCAATATCTGCATTTAAGTTCTGAGCTCCAGCCACAATACCTGGGTGAGGTGGAAGTAATACGTGAACAAGTAACATTGCAAGCCCGATTGGTAAAGAATAAACGAGGATATTTCCCCCCAAACGTCTCGCTACACTAAAAATAATCGGGATCAATACGATAAAGCCAACATCAACGAAAACTGGGATACCGAAGATAAAACCTGTCATACCCAATGCAAAAGGGGCGTTTTTCTCACCAAAACGCTGTAATAACCAATTTGCTAATACATCGGCACCGTGAGATTTTTCAATGATTTTCCCTAGCATTGCTCCTAAACCTACGATTAGTGCAACGCTACCTAAAGTGCTGCCCATACCTGAAATCAAAGTTGGGATCACTTTACCCATTGGAATACCTGCAGTTAAAGCAACTGCAATACTGACTAATCCAAGTGCTAGGAATGGGTGTACTTTACCTTTAATCATAATGACTAGAAGTGCAATGACACTTGCCAATCCAATCAAAATTAACATTTCATTTGACATAAAGTTTCCTTCTAATGTTGTATTTACATATTTATCAGTAAATCATTGTGATTATTTATACTGCTCAAACCAACCTAGTCCTGAGGTGGTTTCCGCTCGTGGTTTATACTCACAACCCACATAGCCTTCATACCCGATTTCATCGAGTTTATTGAAAATATATTCGTAGTTAATTTCGCCTTCGTCTGGTTCGTGTCTATCTGGCACAGACGCAATTTGAATATGAGCAAATTTGCCGTTTAATTTATCGGTTAAGCGAGAAAGATTGCCGTCCACATTCTGTGCGTGGAAGTAGTCAAGCTGCACAAAAACATTGTCTCGGTTCACTGCTTCTACAATTTCCAGCGTATCAAACTGGCTTTTAAGCAGATAATTCGGTTTCACTTCTGGGCTAAGTGCTTCAAGTAATACCTTAATGCCGTGTGGTTTAAATTTATCAGCGGCATATTGCACATTTTTGATGAAAGTTTGTTTATAGGCTTCACGATCTTCGCTTTCTGGCACGACCGCTGCCATAACGTGAACATTCTCACAACCTAATGCGAGGGCATATTCCAACGCTAAATCAATATCACGATGGCTATCAGCTTCACGCCCCGGAATGGCAGAAACACCCCATTCACCTTGAGCAACATCGCCGGCTGCGGTATTGAACAACACCTGTTTTAAGCCATATTGCTCAAGTTTGGCTTTCAATTCTGCTGCCGGATAATCATAAGGCCAAAGGTATTCAACATATTTGAAACCAGCCTTTGCTGCCGCTTCAAAACGATCTAAAAACGGCACTTCGTTAAACATCATTGTGAGATTTGCTGCAAATTTAGGCATTTTATTTTCCTCTGTTTTTCAGGTCGTTCACTTCATCATCAGTGAGATAACGGACTTTCTGACCTTGTAGAATAAAATGAAGTTTGGCGGTTTCTTCCAGCTCTTCAGTGTTATCCACCGCATCAACCAAATCTGAACCAGTTACCACAACACCGTGATTTGCCAGTAAAAACGCTTTGCCATCTAAGGCTCTTTCGCCTAACTCACGGGCAATATTGCTATCGCCTGGGCGGTAGTAAGGAATGACGGGCAGTTTACCCACACGCATTACATAGTATGGAGTGAAGGCTTTCATTGCGTTGTCAGTATCTAGATTTTCCAAGCACGAAAGTGCAGTTAAATAAGTAGAGTGAAGATGTACGATTGCTTTGCAATGTGGATTTTTTTGGTACATCGCCAAATGGAAAATCGATTCTTTAGAAGGTTTATCGCCTTCAAGAACATTTCCTTCCATATCAAGGACTGAAAGGCGATCCGCCTGTAGTCGCCCAAGTGATGAGCCTGTTGGCGTAACTAAAATACGATTTTCATCTAAACGAACGGAAAGGTTGCCCGCTCCGCCTACGGTATATCCTCGCTCAAATAAAGAGCGAGCGAGGTTTACCATTTCAATTTTTTGTTCTTGTTCGGTCATTGGTACATTCCTTGTGCATAAGAGAAGAAATCTTCTTTTCCGAAATTCCCTGATTTCAATGCAAGAAAAATTGGTTTTTCAACCGCTTGTAACCACGGCACACCCGGTGCAATTTGTTTACCGATGTGGAAACCGCTAAATCCGAGCTGTTGAACCACAATGCTTGAGGTTTCGCCACCAGCGGTAATAAAGTTAGTTACACCTGCTGCTTGCAGCTTTTCTGCTAGTTTGGCAAAGGTATTCTCAATGGCGTGGCTGGCTTTATCGCCGCCGAATTGGTTTTGGATCTCTTTAAGTTGTTCTGGCGGAACAGTTGCATAAACCAGAGGAGCTAGTTCGCCATCTAAATTCTCAAGCACCCATTGGTAGATTTCTTCTACATAGTTCGGATTGTTAATCGCTTTTTCTGCCTCTAAGAAATAGCTTGGGGCTTGTTGCTTATAAGCATTTACTTGGCTATTCGTCATTACTGAGCAAGAACCTGAAAGCACAACGGTTTTGCCTTTGCTTGGTACAAATGCTTGAGTTCCTTTCTTGCCGCCTGAGCGGTAAGCCGCCATATAAGCCCCTAAACCTGAGCCACCTGTAACTAATTTGAAGTCAGCAACCGCTTCAGCAAGTACCGCAAGTTGTGAATTGTCTGCGGCATCAACAACGGCATATTTGTAGCCCTGTGCTTTTAATTCTACAAAGCGAGCTTTCACACGTTCTGCCCCTTGAATCACATCAGCATAGGCGACTAAACCTGTTTTACCTTGAGATTGAGCGTCCATTAAACGCACTAAGTTGGCATCTTTCATTGGGGTAATTGGATGGTTACGCATACCTGATTCACTTAACAGCACATCACCAACGAATAAGTAGCCGTTAAAGATCGTACGACCATTGATAGGCAAGGCTGGCGTTACTACGGTGAAATCAGTTTCTAATGCTGACATTAACGCATCGGTAACTGGGCCGATATTGCCTTTTTCGGTACTGTCAAAAGTTGAGCAGTATTTGAAATAGAATTGTGTGCAGCCGTTTTGTTTTAACCATTCAAGGGCAGATAAAGATTGTGCAATCGCCTCATCAACCGGGTTTGAGCGAGATTTCAAACTAATTACAATCGCATCAACTTCACCGTTTAATGCCGTTTTTGGTACACCGTTCATCTGTACGGTGCGTAAGCCATTTTCAACTAAGAAGCTGGCAATATCGCTCGCACCAGTAAAATCGTCTGCAATAATGCCTAGCATTAGTTGCCTCCTTTTTTCGGTAGCTCAATACCGCTGAAAATTTTGATGACCGCACTGTCATCTTCTTTGCCGTAACCTGCGTTGCTTGCTTCGGTAAACATTGAGTACGCTGTGCTTGCTAAATGGAGTGGGAAGCGTAATGATTTTGCTGTGTCATTCACTAAGCCTAAATCTTTTACGAAAATATCTACCATTGAAAGTGGGGTGTAGTCGCCATCAACAACGTGTTTCATACGGTTTTCAAACATCCAAGAGTTACCTGCAGCGTTAGTTACTACATCGTACATCAGATCTAATGGAATACCTGCACGAGCAGCTAATGCCATCGCTTCTGCACCTGCGGCAATATGTACACCAGCTAATAATTGGTGGATAATTTTCACCGTTGCACCTAAGCCAATTTCTTCGCCGATGTTATAGACTTTTCCTGCAACGGCATCTAAAACAGGTTTTAGTTTCTCAAACGCTTCACTTGAGCCTGATGCCATCACGGTCATTTCACCTTGTGCTGCCTTAGCTGCACCACCTGAAACAGGGGCATCTAACATAATTAAGCCAAGATCTGTTAATTTCTGTGAAATACCTTTCGCATCTTGTGCAGAAATGGTAGATGAAACCATTACTACAGTACCCTTTTTCAAATGTTGTGCTAAACCGTTCTCGCCGAATAGCACAGCGTTCACTTGGTTGGCATTCACAACTAATAACAGTACTGCGTCTAAATCAGCTGCAAACTCAACCGCACTATTGCCAACACCTTTTGCACCGGCTGCTTTTAAGGTTTCTAAGTAAGTTGGATTTAAATCTACACCGTAGGTATCTAAACCTGCTGCGATACAAGATTTTGCAGCACCCATACCCATTGCACCTAAGCCGACAACGGCAACGCTATATTTTTGACTCATTGTTTATTCCCTCAAATAAATTAATGAACTTGATGGGCGTATATTAACCAATCAAAAAGATAAAATCTGTGACAAAGATCACAAATATTAACAATTAATGTTAAATTTTGTTATTTTAAGTTTGGGAGCTAAATCTGATATAATTTGTTACAACAACTAAAATTAGGCGAAAAAATGATTCCTATCGAACGACAACAAAAGATATTGCAATTTATTAATAATAATGGGGTGGCTAGCATTCAATTTTTGGCAGATAAGTTAAATGTGTCGCATATGACTATCCGCCGTGATATTCAAAAACTTGAAGATGAAGGCAGAATTTCATTGGTTTCAGGTGGGGCTCAATCTGTTGAGCGATTAGCGGCTGAGTTACCACATATTGATAAATCAAGTTTATTTCACGATGAAAAATCCGCCATTGGTACTTTAGCAGCAAAGTTGATTTCAAACCATACTACGGTGTATCTTGATGCAGGAACAACAACCTTAGAAATTGCTCATCAAATTGCAGAGAGAAAAGATCTACTGGTTATTACAAATGACTTTGTAATCGCTCATTATCTTAGTAATGCAGGAAAATGTGATTTAATCCATATAGGTGGGAGTGTTTGTAAAGAAAATTTTTCAACAACAGGCTCTCTTGCCGCGGAGTTTCTTAAAAACCTTTCTATTGATATTGCCTTTATTTCAACTTCATCTTGGAGCTTGAAAGGTTTAACAACGCCAAATGAAAATAAAATTCCTGTAAAAAAGGCGATATTACAATCATCAAAAGAAAATATTTTAGTAACTGATTCATCAAAATACGGCAAAGTGGCTACTTTTTTTGTTTGCCCTTTAACCGTATTTGATCAAATTATTTGCGATAACGGCTTGTTTGAAAATGTGCAAGATGCTCTTAAAGGGCTTGACGTTAAACTAAATATTGCACAGTAATTAACTCTCCCACCTATGTTCTAATTTATTCGCCAATAATGAAAGTGGGTAGCAAATTAAGAAATAAAGCACGAAAATGAGCCCATAGACAAAAAAAGAAGCATTCGGGCTGGTTAGTAGTGAGTTTTCAATAATCTGTTGCCCTACTTTTACCACTTCAATCACCCCAATGAGTGCAGCGAGTGAGCTGGTTTTAATCATTCGAGTAAAGAGATTAATCGCACTTGGCAGTAGTCGGCGAGTGCCTTGCGGTAACTCAATGTAGCGGAAAATCTGCATACGAGTTAAGCCGATTGCTTTGGCGGATTCGATTTGGTGTTTTTCGATTGAAGCTAAAGCCTCTCGTACTAAATCGCCCATTTCAGCTGTTCCCCATAAGGTAAATACCCAGATACAAACCCAAACACCGCTAATGTGAATATCTAACCAAGTTGATAGTCCAAAATAAAGCATAAAGAGCCAAACTAAGATTGGCACAATGCGTATTGTTTCGAGGTAAAAACGAGCAAATCCGCGTACAATCAGGCTATTTGAACGCATAATCAAGCCAAATAATGTGCCGAAAATGAGCGATAGTGCAACGGATATAAAAGAGATTTTAGCCGTGAGCCATAGCCCTTGAGCCAATCGAGCGGTATTTTGCCCTTCCCATAACCAATCAAACCCCATATTTTGCCTTCCTTACTCTGTTTTCAAAATGACGGACTAAAAGCGATATTGGTAGCAAAATAATTAAATAAGCAATGAATAGCATAAATAACGCTTCGTTGGTTTTGTAATCCATTCTGGTAATGTCTTTAGTTACAAATAATAATTCCGCTACAGCGATAGCACTAATAACAGAGGTTTCTTTAATTAAAAAGAGTATATTTGCCCCAACGGCAGGAATTGAAACCTTGTGGGAAAATCATATATCGGAAGATTTGGTAGGGCTTTAAGCCGATGGATTTTGCCGCTTCCATCTGCCCTTTCGGAATAGCTTGTAAACCTGCTCGTAGGCTTTCTGCCATATAGCTAGAACCTAGAAAAACTAACGCAATCACACCACAGGTGAAACCGTCCCACTTAATCCCGATTTTCGGTAAGCCGTAGTAAAGAAAAAAGAGTTGAATAAGCAAAGGCGTGTTACGCGAAAGCTCTATATAACCTTTTGCAATACTATCAAGCGGTCTTATTTTGTAAGTGGTAATAACGGCAATAATCAACCCGAAAAAGAGAGAAAGAGAAATTCCCCAAAAGGAGAGTTGCAAGGTAAGCCAAGCTGCATCTAAAAATTTGGGAATACTGTTATAAATATAAGTGCAGTTCATATCGCATAAACATTTTTGGGATAATAATGGCTATTGTGCGAGAGGTAAAATAAAAAGGGAAAGAATTAGAAATACTTTTTTATAGAAATTAGTTATAAAAAAGTCAGCACATTGCTGTGCTGACTTTTTCGTTTGAATTATTGCCCGTAGTAAGCGTTTTTACCGTGTTTACGCAGATAGTGCTTATCTAACAACTCTTGTTGCATTGGCTGAATATCAGGACGAATTTGATGGCTGATAAAATTCATATAGGCAACTTCTTCCATTACTACTGAATTATGTACCGCATCGTGTC
Organism: Mannheimia kashgarensis; assembly: GCF_041807705.1. NCBI lineage: Bacteria > Pseudomonadati > Pseudomonadota > Gammaproteobacteria > Pasteurellales > Pasteurellaceae > Mannheimia > Mannheimia kashgarensis. The sequence continues at coordinate 46,892 of NZ_JBGTYY010000009.1, read as the reverse complement.
CGTTTTTACCCCAAGAGAATGGACCGTGCGAATGGACTAACACGCCCGGAATAGACATCGGCTCAATGCCACGAGTGCGGAAAGTTTCTACAATTACACGCCCTGTTTCTAACTCATATCCACCCGCAATTTCTTCAGGAGTCATTTTACGCGTGCAAGGAATAGCACCATAGAAATAATCGCCTTGTGTTGTGCCGAGTGCTAAAATATCTTTACCTGCTTGAGCCCAGCCCACCGCATTGCGTGAATGCGTATGCACCACGCCGCCAATATCTTTAAATTCACGATAAAGCTCTAAGTGAGTTTCAGTATCAGAAGATGGCTTTTTATCACCATATACACAGTTGCCTTGTAAATCAACCAGTACAATATCTTCCACCGTCATTTCATCATAGTCCACGCCTGATGGTTTGATGGCAACAATGCCTGTTTCACGGTCGATTTCACTTACATTACCCCAAGTGAAAGTGACTAAACCGTGTTTTGGTAATTCCAAATTCGCTTTTAAAACACGTTCTCTTAATGCTTGTAATGCTGGTGTTAATTCAGCTAATTGAGTCATAGCGTGAAGCCTCCTTCTTTCATTTTTTGTTCAATCCAACGGCGAGCGTTAATAATCTCCGCAATTGGCTCTTCTGCTTTTTCTGTCCACATTTCGATTAAAAATGCACCACGATAATTTAATTCAGCCAGCGTTTTAAAGCAAGCAGCAAAATCTACACAGCCATCACCAAATGGCACATCACGGAATTGCCCTTTGCAGGTTTCTGTTACTTTATAAGTATCTTTTAAGTGGATTGCTGAGATCTTATCCATTCCTAATTTAAGTTCTTCCGCTACGTTATCATTCCACGCAGAAAGATTGCCTAAATCAGGATAAACGGTAAACCAAGGGGATTTGATAATATCATCCCATTTTTTCCAACGAGAGATAGAACTCATAAACTTGGTATCCATAATCTCCACCGCAATGGTTACTTGGTTGCTTGCTGCAAGTTCTACAGCCCATTCTAAGCCTTCTTGGAAGCGTTGGATTGTGCCTTCGTCCTGCTCTTCATAATAAACGTCATAGCCTGCTAACTGAATGGTGCGAATACCGAGATCCACCGCTAACTGAATTGCTTTTTCCATAATTTCATAGGCTTTTTGGCGAGTAGCTTCATCACGAGAACCGAATGGGAAACGGCGATGCCCTGATAAGCACATTGATGGAATAGTTACACCAGTATTGATGATGGTTTTAACTAATTTCGCACGCTCTTTTTTGCTCCAATCTAAACGAGCTAAGCGTTCGTCTGTTTCATCAATAGAGATTTCAACAAAGTCAAAACCGCAGGCTTTGGCGATGGAAAGTCTATCTTGCCATGAAATATTTTTTGGCAAGGCTTTTTCGTAAATACCGAGTTTGTGTTTTCTCATAATTTTCCTTGAAATAATATTTTGTTTATTTGATATGATATTAAAATTGAGTATGAGCGTAAATTACTTCTGCCAAATCTCTCCTAACCCCTCTTTGCTAAAGAGAGGAGCTGATCTCCATAAAATTTCTATTCATCTTTTATTATTTAGCTTAAAAAAGCCCAGATGAACTTTAAATTTACTCCGATGGGTCACCCCTCTTTAGAAAAGAGGGGAGGGGGAGATTTGATGTAACGCCATTACGCCAAAATAATCTCTAATCCTTTCGCTTTCAATTCCTGAATAATGGTTGGATCAGCTTCTTTGCCTGTAATCAATAAATCAATTTTATTGAATTCTTTAAATAACATACCGACTTTTTTGCCCAGTTTGGTACTATCGAGTAACACAACATAGCGTTCAGCGTGCTTTGCCATTTGTTGTTCAGCGTTGGCAATGATCATATCGGTTTTAAATAAACCTTCGGTGGTTAGCCCTTTACCGCTGGTAAACATTGTAGTTGCGGCATAGCTGAGTTCATTTTGTGTGTTGAGTGAGAGCATTACTTTTTTATTTTTATTATATTGCCCACCCATAATCACTACATCATCGTGAGAGCCTTCAATCAGCTGATTTGCAAGCGGTAAATAATTGGTAATAATTTGCAATTTTTGCCCACACAGCACATTGCCGAGCATTTCCATTGTAGAGCCGCAAGTTAGGATTAAACTTTCCCCATCTTTACATAAACGCCCAGCGGCTTCGGCAATACGTTGCTTTTCTTCCGCATTGTTGGTTTTTTTAAGTTCTTTATTTGATGGCGAAAAAATGGCTTCCGCCCCATTTCGTACTTTTTTTAATTTGCCTTGCTCATTTAATTTACTGATGTCTCGACGTGCGGTGGCAGGCGAAATATTTAGCAACTGCATAATATCAGCAGTTGAAAGGACTTTCCGTTCGCCTAACAGTGTTAATAATTCTTTATGTCTGTAGCTTTCGTTCATTATTCCTTCCTTGTTTTCATTGCTATTGTAAGTTGTAATGAACCCTAAAGATAGAGGCGAATTAAATTCACCTCTAAGTTATCATTATAGCATTGATTTAAACTGAATATTTGGTTCTTGCTCAAAGCAATCATCGAAACCACGAGGGTGATGATATTCAATTAAATCTTTATCACGAGGGTAAACATATTTGCCGCCTACTTCCCAAATGAATGGGTGGAATTTGTATTGTAAGCGGTCTTTACGCATACGCCATAAATCAATAATTTCTTGCGTGCTTGCCATAAAGTTTGTCCAAATATCGTGGTGAACAGGAATGATAACTTTACAACGTAAGCATTCTGCCATACGCAATAAATCAATTGAAGTCATTTTGTCGGCAATACCAACAGGGTTTTCGCCATAGTTGTTTAATGCAACATCAATATCGAATTGTTTACCGTGTTTAGCAAATTGGATTGAGTAGTGAGAGTCCGCACCGTGATAAATATTACCCCCTGGTGTTTTGAACACATAGTTTACCGCTTTATGTCCCATTTCTTCATCAGATGGGCAAAGACCTGCTAATTCGCCACCACGTTCTTCAGCACCTTCAACAGGTAAAGTCACTAAACAAGTACGGTCGAAAGAATCCAGTGCGTGAATTTCTACGTCTTTTAACTTCACCACATCGCCCGGTTTCACCACAATAATGCGCTCTTCCGGCACACCCCATTTTTTCCATAATTCCGCACAATGCCAAGGGCCAACAAATTTAACGTGATCTAAGTTAGGATTATTGCAAATAGCTGCGGCTACGTTTACATCAATATGATCTGAATGGTAGTGAGAGGCAAGAATGAAATCCACTTCGTTAATCGCAAACGGATCTAATACCATTGGTTGAGCTCTTAAATTTGGTTGTAGTTTGCGAACACCTGCCATATTCGCCATTTGATGCCCTCGCACCATATCTTTTACTTTCTTGGTCGATTTACCACGACCACACCACAAGTCCATACAAATGTTTGCACCAGCAGGGGTTTTGATCCAAACGCCCACACAACCTAACCACCACATTGCGAAATTGCCTTCTGGCACAACTTCTTCTTCAATTTCTTCGTTTAACCAAGTCCCCCACTCAGGAAAAGTTGAAAGAATCCAGCTTTCACGGGTGATTTCTTGAATTTTGCTCATTGTGAACTCCTGTTTTGTTCATTTAAAGAATAATTTAATCACAAATAATCATATATAATCACACAAAAATAGCCAACTACTTTTTTTAAAAAATGTGATCTAAGTCTAATTTTAGTATTTATTTTTGTAGATATTAATTTAGCTATTTGTTATTTATTTGTTTTTTTAATTGTTAATGTATTTATTTACTCTTTAGGATATAAAATTAAATAATCATAATGAATAAAAATAAAATGTGATCTTGTTCACAAATAATAAGAAATAATCTTTTTTAATCTAATTAGAGCGTTTATCATTTTGTCGCTGCCTTTAATAGGCTATATTTCCCTCAAATTCAAATCTCTCAAAAAGAGGCTAAATTATGGATTTTTTAACTGAAATTCTCCTTTTCTTAAAGGATCAGGTGTTAAATAAAGCACCTTTCTTATTAGGTATTGTGGCTTGCTTAGGCTATATCCTACTAAAAAAAGATACATCTACTATTCTAAAAGGTACGATTAAAACCATCGTTGGTTTTATGATCGTGCAAGCAGGTTCAGGATTCCTTGTAACAAACTTTAAGCCTGTAATTGATGGCTTGGCAAAATATCATCAACTTGCCGGGGCGGTAATTGACCCTTACACCAGTATGCAATCCACCATTCAAACAATGGGTGAAAATTATGCTTGGGTTGGCTATGCGGTAATTGGAGCGCTATTACTAAATATCTTATTCGTTGTCTTCCGCCGTTTAACGGGTATCCGCACCATTATGCTAACAGGGCATATTATGTTCCAACAAGCAGGTTTGGTAGCGGTATTCTATATGATTATCGGTGCTTCATTTTGGGAAACGGTTATTTACACCTCTGTGTTAATGGCTCTTTACTGGGGGATTTCTTCCAACATTATGTATAAGCCAACCCAAGCGGTAACCGGTGGTGCAGGTTTCTCAATCGGTCACCAACAACAAATTGCCTCTTGGATTGCGGTCAAACTGGCGCCAAAACTCGGTGATAAAAACGACACTGTGGATAAAATGAAGCTCCCTAACTGGCTGAATATTTTCCACGACAGTATTTCTGCCACCGCATTAGTAATGACCATCTTCTTTGGAATCATCTTACTTTCATTCGGTTTAGATAACTTAAAAGAGCTTGCGGGCAAAACTAACTGGTTTATGTACATTCTTGAAATGGGCTTGAAATTTGCGGTCGCAATTCAAATTATTGTAACCGGTGTGCGTATGTTCGTTGCTGAACTTTCCGAAGCCTTCAAAGGTATCGCAGAACGCTTAATTCCAAACTCTGTATTAGCGATCGACTGTGCGGCAATTTACGCATTCTCGCCAAATGCGATGGTATTCGGCTTTATGTGGGGTGCTATCGGTCAGTTTGTGGCTGTGGGCGGCTTGCTTGCGGTTGGTTCTCCTGTGTTAATCATTCCGGGCTTTATCCCAATGTTCTTCTCTAACGCAACCATTGGTGTATTTGCAAACCAATTCGGTGGTTGGAAAGCGGTGATGAAAATCTGTTTTGTGATGGGGATCATTGAAGTGCTAGGTTCAGCTTGGGTTATCCAAATGTTAGCGAGCCAAGGCACAACCTTTAACGGCTGGATGGGTATGGCTGATTGGGCATTGTTCTTCCCACCAATCTTACAAGGTATTGTGAGTATTCCGGGCTTCTTCTTTGTAATTGTAGCAGCTTCATTAGTGTATATGTTCTTTGCATCTAAACAACTTCGTGCGGAAGAAGCGGAAGCGGCAGCAAAAGGCTTAACCCTTGAGCAATTAGATGGATACGGCTTAGATGATGTAAAAGCAGAAGAGCCAAAAGCAGAAAGCGTGGTTCAACAAGCGGTCGAAAATACTGAAAATTCTGCAAATCCGGTTCGTATTCTTGCTGTATGTGGTTCAGGTCAAGGCTCATCAATGATGATGAAAATGAAGATCAAAGGCTACTTAGACAAACGTGGTATTCCTAATATTATGGATTCCTGTGCCGTAACCGATTACAAAGGCAAATTAAGTGAAGTAGATATTATTGTATCTAGCAAGCACTTAGCCAATGAAATTGACGTGCCAGAAGGTAAATCAGTATTAGGCGTACAAAATATGTTAAACCCAAATTCATTCGGCGATGAATTAGTTGAATTAATCAACAAACATCAGGCAAAATAAGGATAACTAGGAGCAGTTGTTGCCCCTATATCAACTTATCTAATAAATATAGGAAGCATCGAATGAAGAAACTTCTCTCTACAATTTTTATTCTTTCAGCAGTCAGCGTGGCGGTTGCCAAAGAGGTAAACATAAAACTGCTCGGGACTTCCGATGTTCACGGTCGGATTGTGCCGTGGAGCTACGGAGCCGATGTGGAGGACAAATCCGGCTCATTCTCGCAAATTTCCACCTATGTGAAAGAGGTGCGGGCAAACCACAAAAATGTGTTGCTGTTTGATATTGGCGATGCGATTCAAGATAACCAAGTCGAAGAGTTTGCCAAAACCTTAGATCGTGCCAAAGAAGCTCATCAAAAAAGGCGGTGTCTGGGAAGGCCAAACAATCCCAACCCTGTGGGAATCGAAAGTGGCAATGGGATCTGAAAAAGGCACAATCCAAAATATGCTGATTGATTATATTAGCAATGTTAAAGGCGGAAAGATTGAGGGTAACTCACATCACCGCTGGGCAATTATTGGTTTGAATTAAAGTATTAAAGGACATTCTATGAACTTAAAACAATCTCTTATTGAAAACAATTCGATTCTTCTTAATCAAAAAGCAGAAAACTGGAAAGAAGCCATTAAACTAGGCACAGATTTACTTGAGAAATCAGGTGCGATTGAAACACGTTACTACGATAACATTATCAGCAAAGTTGAAGAAATGGGGCCTTACATCATTCTTGCTCCGGGTTTGGCAATGCCACACGCTCGTCCAGAAGAAGGGGTCATTAAAACATCTTTTGCGTTAGTCACTTTAGCCGAGCCTATTTATTTTGATGGCGAAGATGAGCCTGTTTCGGTGTTATTCACACTTGCAGGGAGTGATTCAGACCGCCATATGCAAGGCTTAATGGAAATTACTCAAGTTTTAGACGATGAAGAGAGCGAAACAGGGGTAAATTTAGAAAAAGTGTTAGCCTGCAAAAATGCTGATGATGTTTATGCGATGATTGATAACGTATTGAACGGCTAAGAATTAACGAATTTTAAAATCCACAGAGGAATATTAATATGTCAAAACCTTTACTACAAATCGCATTAGATTCACTGAGTTTAGAAAAAGCCGTTGCTGATGCAAAACAAGCTGAAAATCTTGTTGAAATTATCGAATGCGGCACAATTCTTGCTTTTGCTGAAGGTATGAAAGCGATTTCTACCTTGCGTGCATTACACCCGAATCACATCATTGTGTGTGATTTAAAAACTACAGACGGCGGCGCAATTTTAGCCAAAATGGCGTTTGAAGCAGGTGCGGATTGGCTAACCGTTTCAGCGGCAGCTCACCCAGCAACCAAAGCAGCTTGTAAAAAAGTGGCTGATGAGTTCAATGCGGCTCACCCAGAGCTTAAAGTGAAAAAAGAGATCCAAATTGAAATCTACGGTAACTGGACGGTTGAAAAAGATGCGAAAGAGTGGGTGGAATTAGGTGTTACCCAAGCGATTTACCACCGTTCTCGTGATGCGGAATTAGCAGGTAAAGGCTGGACGGCAGAAGACATTGAATTAATGAAACAGCTTTCTGATTTAGGCATCGAAGTGTCTATCACAGGCGGTATTGTGCCAGAAGATATTCATCTGTTTAAAGAGATCAAAAATGCCAAAGCCTTTATTGCAGGCCGTGCTTTAGTGGGTGAAAAAGGCAAACAAACTGCTGAAGCTATTCGTGCAGAGATCGATAAATATTGGAGCTAAATAGCCCTAAAAAAGAAATTGAGTTCTAACTGTCCATTAGAACTCAATTTTTTATGCGTTGAAAATAGCTTTATTTAGCTCTTGCCATTTTCCATAATCTTGCCACATTTTCTGCGGTTGAAATCAAGTTTTCTTTACCAAGTTTCAACGTCTCTTCCAAGCTATTGAGCTGGCGGATAATCGGAAATACCGCATCAATGCCGTGTTGGTAAACCACAGGGTAATCTTCCCGTAAACAGCCAACAATCGCAATCACAGGTTTGTTAAACTGTTTAGCCGTTTTCGCTACGCCAACAGGTGTTTTGCCTGCGATGGATTGAGCGTCCATTCTGCCTTCACCTGTAATCACTAAATCGGCACTCGCCACTTTGCTGGCAAGCTGGGTGGCTTCAATAATAATTTTCACACCCGAACGCAACGTGACATTTGGCAACAACAGTAAACCGCCACCCATTCCACCAGCCGCCCCTGCCCCTGCGGTATCGGCTATATTCACACCAAGCTGGACTTGAGCTTGTTTGGCGAAATGGCGGAGGGCATTATCTAAGGTTTTGACCATCTCAGGTGTTGCTCCTTTCTGCGGTCCGAAAATGGCGGAAGCCCCTCGCTCACCACATAATGGATTATCCACATCGCACGCCACTTCAAAAGCGACTTGCGATAAGCGTTTATCTAAATCGCTTAAATCAATCTGCTGAATTTGGCTTAACGCTTTGCCGCCAAAACCGATTTCTTGCTGCTGTGCATTTCGGAATCTTGCACCTAAGGCTTGCAGCATTCCTACCCCGCCATCATTAGTGGCACTGCCACCAATGCCGAGAATGATTTTTTCCACGCCAAAATCGAGTGCAGCTTTAATCAGCTCGCCTGTGCCATAGCTAGTAGTAATCAGCGGATTTCGTTCGTCGTTCGGCACAAGATGTAAACCACTTGCCGCCGCCATTTCAATAAAGGCGGTTTTTTTATCGCCCGACAGCCCGAAAAAGGCTTCCACTTGGTTTGCAAGCGGTGCTTTTACGCTGATTTTTTGCAAATTACCTTGAGTCGCATCAATCAGCGATTGCACCGAGCCTTCGCCGCCGTCTGCCATTGGCACAAGTTCATATTCAGCATTCGGAAAAATGCGGGAAAAGCCCGTTTGAATTGCCTGAGCCACCTCTAAGGCGGTCAGGCTCTCTTTAAATGAATCGGGAGCAATTACAATCTTCATCATACTTCCTTACAACAATACTAATGAGAGAAGATACACAGTCAGAATACCCACCACGCCCATAATAAAGGTTAGCGTAGTTTGGGTACGATAGCCTTGCTGTGGTGTGAGTTTGGTAAAGTTCGTTACCACCCAGTAGTAGCTGTCGTTAGCGTGGGAAACACACATTGAACCTGCGGCAATTGCCATCACAGTTAGAGCTGCTGCCATTTCGCTGGTTAAACCTAAGGCATTCATTAGCGAGTCTGGGGCGTTGAACATTCCCATAATAGACGCTGTTGTGATAATCGCCACCGTTGAGCTGCCCTGTGCGGTTTTCAAAATGGCTGAAATCAAGAACGGGAAGAAAATCCCTGCGGTGCTGATAATATGAGCATTTTGTTTGATGTAATCCACAAAGCCTGCTTGCGTAATCACACTACCTAACACCCCACCTGCGGCGGTAATGAACAGGATTGGGCCGACTAATTTCAAGGTGTCGTTAGTTAAGCTGTCAAACTCTGCCATTTTACCGCTTGACGCGAGTAGGAAAATAGCAAACACCACACCCACTGCAAGAGCAATAATCGGATTTCCGACAAACTGTAAGAATGTGCCAAAATCGCCACTTACCCCTGCAATTTTTGCGATAGAACCTAATGCCATTAAGATAATCGGCACAAAAATCGGGGCAAGGCTTAAAAAGCCACTCGGTAATTTGCCGTAGTGTTTGAGTAAATCTTCATAACTTTGGCTGATGACTTTGTCCGCTTCCGCTTCTTCGGCAATGCTCACTTGCTTGCCAATGTATTTAGCGAAGAAGTAGCTGGCAATCAGTACAGGAATAGAGACCACAACGCCCATTCCGATAACCAATAATAAGTTATTGCTTAATCCTACTGCACCCGCAGCTGCAATCGGACCGGGTGTCGGAGGAATAAAAACGTGAGCAGCATATAAACCGGCACTCAGTGCAACTGCCATTCCAACCGGATTTGCCAAGATTTTTTTACGAATCGCTTCACGGATTGGGTTTAACACCACAAAACCGCTATCGCAGAAGACAGGGATACCAACCACCCAGCCCATAATCAGCATCGCAAGTTCAGGGCGTTTTTGCCCTACCACTTTTACCACCATATCAGCCAGTTTCAGAGCTGCCCCTGTTTTTTCCAAAATCGTACCAATAATCGCCCCAAAGATGATGACGATACCGATACTTTTGAAGGTGTTACTAAACCCCTCGCCTATAATAGACGGAATTTTCGCCAGCGGTAAGCCAGCTAGAAGAGCTAACGCCAATGAAATCGACATTAACGCTAAGAAAGGGTGAACTTTCAGTTTAGCAATCATATAGATCATAATGATGATTGCCACCACAAAGGTCAGAATAAGTGCAATACCAGACATAATCAGTCTCCTCGTTGTAGAATAATCGACTCATTATTGGCGATATGCGGGTAAAAATCTTTATATAAAATTGCAAAGAAATTGTTAAAAATGATCGCTTGTTTTGTATTTTTCTACAATTTTTACGCTAAAACTGCACCGAGGTAAAGCACAAATTTTTGCTCTATGTTATTGAAAGATAAGCCAGTAATCTGCTCAATCTTCTCTAGCCGATAACGAAGGGTATTTGAGTGGATAAACAATTTTTGGGCAGCGTGATCCAGATCACAATTTGCAAAAAAATAATGGCGAAGGCTCTTTAACAACACCTGTTTTTTATCTGAAGCCAGCAATGCTTGGAACGGAACAAGTAAGGTTTTTGCCTCCCAAGAGTGGCTAAAGCTATGTAACAAAGCAGGCAGTTTGAAATCTTCAAAATGGATAATCCGCTTACGGCTTTGGATCTGCTCAGCATAGTTGAGGGTGTGGCGAGCGGTTTGATATGAAATGTTGGTTTGCGATAAATTCTCAACCGCCAACCCAACCACCGTTTTAAAGGAAATATCGGGGTCAGCCAGTTTATTTAACGCATTGCGAATGAGCGATTTATCATTCGATAAATTATTCAGTAAGGCGATTTTATCTAAACTAATTACCGCTGTGAGCAAGGTGGGGAAATGATGCTCAAAGAAATCTATCAAGTGTTGTAATTTCTCAGCTGTTGGCGTATTCACTTTAATTAGTATAACCGAGAGCGGTTTTGCAAAATCTTGCTCAAAAAAGACCGCTTGTTCGTGAATTTCTGCCGTACTTAATGTGCCGTTGAGCAACGCCCGCACAAACTCTTCACGATAACGCCGCTGCCAGCGTTCCTGCTCTAACTCAAAAGCTTGCTGCATAATCAGCTCGGCCGCCATTTTGACTAATTGAGCATATTGGCGGATCTGGGCAGGCTCGCCTGAAATGCCAACCACACCCACCGTAGAGCCGAGATAGTGCAATGGTAAATTAATGCCTGCTTTTGCCTCGTAGTGCCACTGTTTTGCAAGATTTTCATCAATTTCGACCGCTTGATCTTGGCGTAACACCAACACCGCCCCCGTGTGCCGTTGCCCGATGCGAGTAGCATCACCAGAGGCAATAATCACACCCTCGCTGTCCATCACATTGACGGAATTGGGAATAATCTGCATTGTGCGTCTGACAATGCGGTCGGCAATGGCTCGGTTGAGTTTCATATTTTATCCTGTTGTTCAGCACCGCCTAGTTAGCGTTTTAACAGCGAGAAATGCAAAAACTCCACAAAATGATCCGCCCAATGCATTTCGTGGTGGATTTCGTTTGCCATAATGCGTAGGCAAATGTTATCCAAAGGAACACCAATCCGAATTAACGACTGATAATAGTTTAATGAGCAGTCAATGTAGGTTTGATTCATATTAGAGATAAAGTGTGAATCAATTTCATCGCCTTCATTTGTGCCAACTTGAATAAACACTTTAGTGTTTGGTTGGATTGGGTGCTGGTGCGTAAATCGTAGAAAATCGGGCTCGCTAAACCAAGAGGCAAGCGAGAACACGCCTAAATGCCCGAAAATGTGAGGGTAAGCACTTCCCATATAAGCAGTGATAATGCCCCCCATTGAGCTACCTGCAAGCAGGGTATGTTCTCGCTGTGGTTTGGTACGGTAATGAACATCAATAAACGGCTTCACACTTTCCACTACCCATTTTGCATATTCTCCACCTAAACCACCTGCGTTTTTGGTTTCTGGAGTAGAACCTGTAGTTGTTTTCCAAGGGCCGTATTCATCTAAACGATCTTTGCCCGCATTATCAATACCGACAATAATCATTTTCGGCAATTCTTGCTGCGATTTAATAGTTGGGATAATTTTCCACGAATGACCGGAGTAAGACTCTTTGCTGTAAAACACATTCTGTCCATCGTGCATATATAACACGGGATAATGTTCCCATTTTTCTTGATGATAATCTTTCGGCAACAATACACGAATACGGCGATGATGGTGTAAATATGGCACATATAAAAAATGTTCCTGCATTTCCAGATAGTGATGATTGAAATGTTTATGTGCCATTATATTTATTCCTTTTTGATATTAAATGTTGTCATAATGTTATTTTACATCTTAATTTTATGGTGAGAAACAAGCGGTCATAAAAAGTGAATTTTTTGCAAATCCAAGCAATCGTTTGCCTTATTCTTTTTGGATATATTAAGACAAACTGTGATCTAAATCACAGTAATTTTAGCTAGGCTTGGGTAAAATTCTCCCCGATATTTTACATAAAGGAGAAGGCTATGCAGGCTTCATTACAAGATATTCTTGATGTAGTAAAAGCAAAAAACTTAACTTATCAACAAAAGTTGATGAGCTTAGGCAACATTGCTGAGCGGTTATTTAACCCTGTCGAATTACTTGGTTACACCGAAGAAGAATGGGCCTATATTAACAATCAGATGATTTGCGATTTGAACGAAGGTTATGCAATTTACCGTCCTCGCTATATTCTGCCTGATTACAATGTTTATATTCAAAAGGGTTGTAAATTCTTAGACTTACCGCCACCAACTAATCTTGATGAAGCCCTAGATGGCTTATTAATTATCTACTCACACGTTCCATCAATTACCACTTTCCCTGTTTATATCGGGCGTTTAGATGAATTGTTAGATCCGTTTATTACCGATGAAGAACAAGATTACATCAAAATCAAACGTTTCTTAAATCATATCGATAAAACCATTTCAGACTCATTCTGCCACACCAATATCGGGCCTTATGACACCAAAGCTGGTCGCTTAATCTTAAAAGCGGTGATTGAGCTTGAAAATACCACCCCGAATATGACCATTCGTTATGATAAAACCAAAACCTCTCGTGAATTTGCCGAACTTGCAGCGAAAGCCTGCTTGCTGGTTTCTAAACCCTCTTTCGCTAATGATGCCTACTACCGCCAAGATTTAGGCGATGAATACGGCATTGCGAGCTGTTATAACGCCTTACCAGAATGCGGCGGAGCTTACACCTTAACCCGTTTACGTTTAGGTACTATAGGGCGTGCTTGTGCAAGCGTTGATGAAATGGTGAATGAACTATTGCCAAAAGTAGCGAAATTAGCCCTTTCGACAATGGACAAACGCCATAAATTCTTAGTGGAAGAAAGTAATTTCTTTGAAAGTAGTTTCTTAGTACACGAAGGCTTTATTAAACGCACAAATTTCACGGGAATGTTTGCGATTGTAGGGCTTGCTGATGCAGTCAATCATTTATTAGCACAAGAAGGCCTAAACGAGACCTTTGGGCAAAGCAAGCGTGGTGATGAAATTGCTACCTTGATTATGGATAAACTCCAAGAAGTGAATGATGCTCACAAAGGCGTATATGCAGAACGTACCAACGATCACTATTTATTGCACGCTCAAGTTGGGGCAAGCAACCACGAAGAAGATAAACTTAATACGCCAGCTCACCGCATTCGTGTTGGGCAAGAGCCAACACTATTGGCACATTTAAAACAATCTGCGCCTTTCCATAAATATTTCCCATCGGGTACGGGCGATCTGTTTGCGTTTGACCAAACCTACACCGACCATTTAGATGCTGTGGTGGATATTATTGATGGTTCATTTGAACAAGGTTATCGCTACATTACCACTTATTTGAAAAATACCGATTTAATTCGAGTAACGGGCTATTTAGTGAAGAAAAGCGAGGTAGAACGCTATCGCAAGGGCGAAGCCGTATTGCGTGATACCACTTGGTATGGCGCAGGAACGGACGATTGTGCTAAGGTGTTCGATCGTCAGCTTCGTGATGAAGAAAACGTGAATGCGGCATAATAAAATGGCTGCACTTGCTGATATTTTTGTGCCGTTGCACCGCATTATTCCCTTTTCTAATGTGGAAGGACAGGGCAACCGCACAAGTATTTTTCTACAAGGCTGTAAGCTAAATTGCTTGTATTGCCATAATCCGGAAACGATTCCTCGTTATACGGAGGAAGCAAAACAGGTTAATTTGCAGTACTTATATGATCAAGTGATGGAGGCGGTGCCTTTTATTCGAGGGGTAACCATCTCGGGGGGTGAGCCAACCATTCATCACAAAAAATTAGTGCCGCTGTTTGAAGCTCTTCGCCAAAAAGGTTTAACTTGCTACTTAGACAGCAGCGGCTTTTTTGATTTTGAAGCCACAGAGCCGTTAATTGAGGTTACCGATAAATTTCTGTTTGACCTTAAAGGCGATGGAGCAGGTTTACAAACGCTGTGCTTTGATCGAAAAAATCAAGCAGGCAAAGTGCCAGAACAGGTAATCCCAACGGTGAATCATATTAAGCCTGAAAACTTGGCACGTAATTTGCAAAATTTAGCCAAATTATTACCGCTTGATAAAGTGGAAGAAGTACGTTTGGTTTACCTTAATGAGTTTTATGATGCCTATCATTTGCTTGAGAAAGTAGCTCAATTACTCAAGCCTTATCCAGATGTACTACTCAAAATTATTCGAGTTCATACTAAAGGAGCAAGGGACGAAGAGGGTTTAGCCCACTTTGTACCAAGCATTGAGCAAACAGATAAACTAGCGGCATTTGCTAAACAGTGCGACATAAACAAAATTATTACTATCTACTAACGGAGTTCTCTATGGATATATTCATTAGCATTATCGGCATATTTGTCCTATTAGGTATTGGGGCTTTACTCTCTAATAATAGACGTGCAATCAATTTGCGAACGGTATTTGGGGCATTAGCCATTCAAATTGCTTTTGCTGCACTGATTCTTTATGTGCCGGCTGGACGTGATGCGTTACTTGCCACCGCAAATGGCGTGAGCAAGGTCATCAATTACGGGAATGAAGGGATTTCATTTTTATTTGGTAACTTAGCTGATCCAAGCAATAGCGGCATTGGCTTTGTGTTCGCTATCAAAGTATTACCAATTATTATCTTCTTCTCTGCCCTGATTTCATTACTCTACTACATTGGTGTGATGCAATGGGTGATTAAAATTATTGGTGGTGGCTTGCAAAAATTACTTGGCACTTCACAAGCAGAATCAATGTCAGCAGCAGCGAATATTTTTGTTGGACAAACAGAAGCTCCATTAGTGGTAAAACCTTATATCAGCCGAATGAGTGATTCAGAACTCTTTGCGGTAATGGTGGGCGGAACAGCCTCCATCGCAGGTTCTGTAATGGCAGGTTATGCAGGAATGGGCGTACCTTTAACTTACTTAATTGCAGCCTCATTTATGGCAGCTCCGGCTGGTTTGTTATTTGCGAAATTAATGTATCCACAAAATGAGCGCATTTTAGATCAAATTGATGAAAGCGTTGAAGTTGAAAAGCCAAACAATATAGTAGAGGCTCTTGCTAACGGCGCAAGTTCGGGGGTATCTTTAGCCATTAACGTTGGTGCAATGTTAATTGCCTTCATTGCGGTCATTGCGTTACTTAACGGCATTATCGGCGGAATTGGTAACTGGTTTGGACGTGAAGATTTAACACTACAAATTCTCTTAGGTTATCTGTTCCAACCGCTTGCCTTTATTATTGGCGTGCCTTGGGAAGATGCAGATATTGCAGGACAGATGATTGGTATGAAATTAGCAGTAAATGAGTTCGTTGGCTATCTTGAGTTTACAAAATACCTACAACCTGATTCAGTAGTTCAACTAAGCGATAAAACCAAAGCCATTATTACTTTTGCATTATGTGGTTTTGCGAACATCAGCTCCATTGCGGTATTAATTGGTGGTATTGGTAGTATGGCTCCAAATCGCCGTTCAGACATCGCTCGCTTAGGTTTTAAAGCGGTGATTGGCGGAACCCTTGCCAACTTAATGAGTGCAACCATTGCTGGCTTCTTTATCGGCTTAAGTGGTGTGGCTTTAGGTTAATATAAAGGTTTATACAAGCGGTTAAAAAATGCTGCTAGATTGCAAATCTAGCAGCATTTATTTTTAGTTAGATTGATTATTAATTCAAGGTTCCCCACAGATCGTATTCATCTGCATTGATAATAGTTACGGAAATCACTTGACCGACACTTACCTCTTTATTTTCAAGGTTATCCACATACACTACACCATCAATTTCCGGTGCATCAGCCATTGAACGTCCGATAATGCCTTCTTCATCAATTTCATCAATAATAACAGGTAAAGTTTTACCAATTTTGGCTTGTAAACGCTCAGCTGAAATTTGTTGTTGTAACTGCATAAAGCGGTGGAAGCGTTCCTCTTTTACCTCTTCCGGCACTTGGTCTGGCATATCAGTTGCTACAGCCCCTTCAACTGGGCTGAATTTAAAGCAACCAACACGGTCAAGCTGAGCTTCTTTTAAGAAATCGAGTAACAGTTGGAAATCTTCCTCTGTTTCGCCCGGGAAGCCAACAATAAAGGTTGAACGCAGCGTTAGTTCCGGGCAGATTTCACGCCATTTTTTGATACGCTCAAGGGTTCTTTCAATAGAGCCTGGGCGTTTCATTGCTTTTAAAATTTTAGGGCTGGCGTGCTGAAGTGGAATATCCAAATACGGCAGAATTTTGCCTGCTGCCATTAGTGGGATTAAATCATCAACGTGAGGATACGGATAAACGTAATGCAAACGCACCCAAACACCCATTGAGCCTAATTGCTCGCAAAGTGTGATTAAGTTGCTTTTAATCGGCATACCGTTCCAGAATACCGTTTTGGTTGCTTCTTCTTTTTTGCGATCTAACGAGTAAGCAGAGGTGTCTTGCGAGACAATTAATAACTCTTTTACGCCAGCATCTACCAAGCGTTTTGCTTCATCTAACACCTGCACGATAGGGCGGCTTTCCAAATCGCCACGCATTGATGGAATAATACAGAATGTGCAGCGATGATCGCAGCCCTCTGAAATTTTTAAGTAAGCGTAATGCTTCGGTGTAAGTTTTACACCTTGCTTTGGCACTAAGCTAGTGTAAGGGTTAAACTCTGGCTTCGGCACATATTTATGGACGTGGTTCATTACCGCTTCATAGCTATGCGGACCTGTAATTTCCAACACTTTTGGGTGAACTTCACGGATTTGGTTCTCTTTTGCCCCTAAACAGCCTGTAACGATCACTTTTCCGTTTGCTTCTAAGGCTTCACCAATGCTTTCTAATGACTCTTGCACTGCAGAATCAATAAATCCGCAGGTGTTTACAATCACTAAATCAGCATCTTCATAGCTTGGAATAATATTGTAACCATCAGCACGCAGCTCAGTTAAAATACGTTCGGAATCAACTAAATTTTTAGGACAGCCTAAGCTGATAAAACCAATATTCGGGGTAGCACTCATATCACTCTCAACAATTAAAAAAGAAAATGCCTACAATTTTTGTCTTGTAGGCAAAAAAATTAGCGAGATTTTACAAAAAATTACCGCAAATAGCGATAACAAGCGGTCATTTTTTGATAAAGTTTTGCAACTAGTTAGTCAATATCATTCAACATTGCCAACACAATAGCGGATGATTTTTCTGCCGCTAAAGGTAAAAATTCTTCAAATGATAGATGAGATTCTTTATCTGCCACATCAGAAACCGCTCTCACAATCACAAATGGCACGCCAAAACCATTACAAACTTGTGCAATCGCTGCCGCTTCCATTTCTACCGCAACCACATTTGGGAAGTTTTGGCGGATTTCGTTAATTTTCTCTTTGCCATTGATAAAAGCATCGCCACTGCAAATTAAACCTGAAACCACATTAAAACCAGCTTTTTTCGCTTCTTTTTGGGCAAGTTCGACTAATTGTTCGTTTGGCTCAAAGGCTGCCGGGTTGGCAGGAAGTTGCCCGATTTCATAGCCGAAAGCAGTTACATCAACATCGTGATGGCGGACTTCGGTTGAAATAAGAATATCGCCCACATTTAAGTTTGAGTCTAAACCACCCGCAGAGCCTGTGTTAATAATCATATCAGGTTGTGCGAGCTGAATAAGTAATGTAGTGCCGATGGCAGCCGATACTTTACCAATGCCGGATTGTAATAACGCAATGCGAGTGTTGTTAATTTTTCCTTCAAAAATTTTACAGCCTGCTAATTCAGTTGTTTTTGGCTCAACCATTAACTTACGTAAAATTTCAACTTCCTGTGCCATCGCACCAATAATACCAATCTTCATTTTTGCTTTCCTATTTATATTAATTACTAAAAATACACCACATTAATAATGTGGCGGAGGTGTTTCTTCTGAGCGTGAGGCAACTTGGCTGAGTTGCGCTCCTTTTAATTTTTCGGCAATGTGGCGAATTTGCGTTTGTAGCTTATCGATTGCAAATTGTTGGTCAATTAATGATTGATTTAATTCCTCAATAATCATCTCTTGAAAGGCTACTTTTGTTTCTAATTCGGTAATTCTTGCCGATAATGTACAATTATTATCCATTTTTATGAAAAAAAGGTTGTGTGAAATGAAATTACACTTTACCCTATCTAGAATTTTCTTAACAGTTATTTTTATAAGGAAAAATTATGTTAAAAACTAAATTATCATTAGCGGCTGTTATTGCAGGTGCTTTTTTCGCCACAAATGCAATCGCACAAGAGAAAGCAGATCCAAAATTTGTTGATGACTCTTCTTATGCAGTCGGTGTGTTAATGGGTAAAAACATTGAAGGTGTGATTGAATCACAAAAAGAGATTTTTACTTATAACCAAGATAAAATTTTAGCGGGTGTACAAGACACGTTAAAGAAAACAGGCAAATTAACTGATGAAGATTTACAAAAACAGTTAAAATCTTTAGATGCTTATTTGTCAGCGAAAGAAGCTAAAATTAACGAAGAAAAAACGAAAGCCACTGTTTCTGCCGGTGATAAATTCCGTGCAGAGTACAAAAAACAAGCCGGTGTGAAAGAAACCTCTTCTGGCTTGCTATACAAAATTGAAAAAGCAGGCGAAGGCGAATCGCCAAAACCGCAAGACTCCGTTAAAGTTCACTATAAAGGCACTTTAACCGATGGTACGGTATTTGATAGTTCATACGATCGTGGCGAGCCGATTGAATTCCAATTAAATCAATTAATTCCGGCGTGGATTGAAGCAATCCCAATGTTGAAAAAAGGCGGTAAAATGGAAATCGTTGTGCCACCAAAATTAGGCTATGGCGAGCGTGCGGCAGGCAAAATTCCGGCGAACTCAACCTTAAAATTTGAAATTGAACTATTGGATTTCAAAGCGGCAGACGCTAAGAAATAATTGACATTCAATTCTCATTGAACCTACACAAGCGGTTAGATTTATTATAAGATTTGCAAAAAATGTAATAAAACTAACCGCTTGTAATTTATATATGACCCAAAAATTCACGCCTTTTTCCGATGAAGATCACGCCATTCTGGCTTCTTACTTCCCGATTGTAGATGGCATTGCCGCTTTAATTGGCGAGCATTGCGAAATCGTGCTGCATTCATTAGAGTTTCTTGAACATTCCGCTATTTATATTGCCAACGGACACAATACCAGCCGCAAAATCGGCTCACCGATTACAGACCGTGCTTTAAAATCACTGCACCATATGGCAACCGATAGTGTGTCTAAGCCTTACTTCACAAAAGCAAAAGGCGGTGTGCTGATGAAATCGATCAGTATTGCGATTCGTAACGGCAAGCAACACGTTATCGGTTTACTCTGTATTAATATCAATCTGGAAGTGCCAACCTCTCAATTTCTAAGTTCTTTTATTATGCCGCAAGATGAAGCTGCGGAAGTTACCTTTGCAAGTTCGGTAGAAGATTTGGTGGCTCAAACCATTCAAACAACCATTGATGATGTGATGGCGGATAGATCGATTTCTAACAATAATAAAAATCGCCAGATTGTGATTTCGCTGTTTGAAAAAGGGATTTTTGATATTAAAGATGCGATTAACCAAGTAGCGGAAAAGTTGGATATTTCCCGCCACACGGTTTATCTCTATATTCGACAAATCAAGCAGGATAGTGAGTGATGGATTATGTATTAGCGATAAAATCCCCCGTTTACGGCTCGCAGGGGGCATTTCTTGCCTACCAAGTGGCGGAAGAGTTGTTACAAGCACATCACAATATTTGCCAAGTGTTCTTTTTTCAAGAAGGGATAAGCAATGCCAATGACTTGGTAAATCCGGCAAGCGATGAAGTTAATTTAGTCGAAAAGTGGAAAAATTTGGCAAAATCGCACCGCTTGCAGCTGCATTTGTGCATTGCTGCCGCTCAACGCAGAGGCGTGGTTGATGAACAAACTACCGCCACTTCCACCACAAATGTGGCGGAGGGTTTTACCCTTGCAGGCTTGGGAGAATTTAGCCAAGCAGTGTTAAAAGCCGATAGACTTCTCACGTTTTAAAATGAAAAAATATAAACTCGCTTTTTTATTCACACAGCCGCCTTTTGGCTCTTCGGTAAGTCGTGAGGGGCTAGACGCTCTGCTTGCGGCGAGTGCGTTTTGTGATGAGCAGGAGATCTTAATCTGCTTTATCAATGATGGCGTGTTTAACTTACTGGCTAATCACCAACCTGAGCAAATTCTGCAAAAAGATCATATCTCAACATTTAAATTATTAGACCTTTACGACCTAACAGAATGTTTTGTTTGCCAAGAATCGGTAAGTTCTCGTGGTTTAGATAATGCAAAATGGATTTTGCCTAATATGCAATTCTGCCAAGAAGTAGAAATCATCGAATTACTGAATCAAGCCGAAAAAATAATGACTTTTTAAGGAAGTAGAATGCTTTATACCCTATCCAAAGCACAATATGATAAAGAAACCTTGAGTATATTAAATCATATAACCGAAAATGACACCGTTGTATTATGGCAAGACGGCGTATTACAAGCGGTCAAAAATCCACAATTTTTTGCAAATTTGCCCCGTTGTTATCTCTTAGAACAAGATGTAACGGCAAGAGGATTGCAACAATCGCTCTCGGAATTTCGCACTATTTCATTAGCAGAATGTGTGAAATTAACCGAACGTTATTTCCCTCAAATTGCGATGTAATTTCCTTTGTAATAGCTTATAAATTGGATTATGATGGGAGCCACCTTAAAAGGAGAACTTACTATGAGAACAAAATACCTTGTTTCTTTACTGGCACTAGCCCCTGTTTTTGCTGCTGCACAACAAAATAATCCAACTTGGGTTGATAAGCAACATACAAAAGCAAGTAACACATTGGATCGTTGGGCAAACAATATTAATGATTGGTTAGGCGATGCCGACCCAGACAAACCCGGCACGGCTTCATTACGTGTAATACTAGACAGCCGTTGGGATAAACACGACAAATTTACGGTGAAACCTCGTGTTCGTGGTAAAATCAAATTGCCCGTATTAAAAAAACATCTAAATGTGGTATTTGGTGATGACGAACTTGATAACGAATTAACCGATAAAAACCACGTTGGTAAACTATATAAAAATGTTGATCCGAAAAAACATTATAACTCCCGTGAAGCCCGTGACTCTAACTCGTCAATCGGTTTGCGTTGGTCTGATGGCATTAAAGAATTAGGTATTGATACTGACTTCGATATCGGTATTCGTTCAGGTAGTGATATTTATGGGCGTGCAAGAATCAGCAAAGATTGGCAAATTACTAATCAATTTAGCACTCGTCTAGAACAAATCTATCGTTACGGTACAGAAAGTAAGCACTATTTACGTACCAATTTGGAAAATAAATATACCGAAAACGAAACTACATTTATTATGAACCATACTCACTTTGAGTATCGTAAGGACGTAGATGAAGAGAGAAGCTGGGGACACAGTATTTATCGTCAGCACAATTTCAAACCGCTTACGCATATCAGCTATGGTCTTAACTTCGGTGGGCGTTTAGATAAAGATTTATCAAGATTTAATCATTGGGGGCCATTCGTGGCTTACCGCCAGCCAATTTGGAGTAACTGGCTCTTTATCCAACCGGAAATTAGTTTCTACAACGATAAAGACAGAGACCGTAAACACTTTGTTCACACCTTTGTGCGTTTAGAAGCGATTTTCTAATTCAAAATAAAGCAAAGAATTCCCTGCTTTATATTTGCAAACTTTTCATTAATTTTGACCGCTTGCTATTAGTAAAAATCCCTCTTCGGCAGAGGGATTTTTAACGCTTGAATGTGTTATTTCGCAACCGTAGCTTTAATCAATTTTTCGGCTTTGGCGAGATTGTTTTCCACATCAGCATAAGGAGTATTAGCGTGTGCAACTACTTGTTCAGCACTGTTTAGCATTACCTCTACTTTACCTTTACTCGCCTCAGTTACCAGCACTTTCAACGGCAGCTGTAAGGCTAACATCGGATCTTTCACCATTAATGGCGTGCCGGCTTTTGGTGTACCATAAACTAACACTGTCGCCGGTTGCATTTCTAAGCCGGCTTGTTTGGCAGCCGCCTGGTGATCGATTTCGGCAAAAATCGTCATTCCTTTTTCTTTTAAAGTGTTAGATAAGGTGGTCACTGTGGTTTCGAAATCAAACTTGCTTTCAAATACCATTGGTTTAACGTCAGCAATATCTGCCATTGCCACGCTACTCATTGCTAATGCAGAAACTGCAACTGCCTTTAAATTCATTTTTTGCTCCTAAGTGAGTTGTTTACAAATAATAAAATTAGATAATACCCTGTTCTTCTAATTTTCCTAAGAAATAAGGCATTTGTTTACGCCAAGTCGGCCAGTCGTGGTCGATATCAAAGCCCCAATAGTCAAACCACGCCTGGATACCTTTTGCCTTAAAGGCGTCTTGCAAACGACGGGTGTCTTCAACGTGTTGCTCTTCCCAAGCACCTTGCCCAACCGCGATGACATAATGGTTTTGACGATAACGTTCTAAGAACCAATCATCAGTTTGTCCCCAAACATAATCAATCGGTGAGTTAAAATATACTGCGTTATCACCATAAAACTCACCACTAAAAAAGCGTGCGTCATAAACGCCGCTTAAGGCGATGGCAATATCAAACAGATCCGGGTGGCGTAGGGCAAAGTTTACGGTATGGAATGCTCCCATACTGCAACCTGTTGCCATCATTGTACCGTTCCATTGTGATTCGTGGCGAATTAACGGTACAAGCTCGTGAATAATGTAGCGGTCATAAGCGTTGTGAGCCAATGCCATATCGTGTCCTGATTTGTGTTTGGATAACCAAGATTCCGCATCGTAAGAATCAGGCGTGTAAAATTTGATTAAGCCACGTTCAATAAAGGAACGGCACGCCTCAATCATTCCGAAATTGCCATACTCGTTTTCATTGCCGCCGGAGGAGGGGAAAACAATAACTGGTTTACCTGCGTGTCCGTAAACGTTGAACGACATTTCACGACCTAATTCGCCACTCCAGTGGCTTCTTTTTTCAAAATGCATAGTTCACCTCTTATTGTTTAGCTTGTGCGAATTGTGCGATTTCACGCATTTGTTCCATTGTTTCGGTGCGAGCTAAAATGCCTTTCTCGCCCATCACTTTGGCAAATACGCCCGGTACGGTTTGCACGCTGATAATATTGCCTGCAAACTTCTCACATACGGCTTCGATTGAGTTTACATAGTTTTGGTTTGCTTTGCGAGAAATATACACTACGTTCCAAGGATGCTGAATATCGGCATAGAATTTGTTTTCTTTCACAATATTGGCAAATTCACGGAACACATCGAAATCGTTGGCGTAGTTCCACATATCAATGGTTAAACCGCCCGGTGGACGGCAGTTGATTTCAAGTGGTAAGATTTCCTCTTTTTTACTGCCTTTCACACGGAAAAACTCAAAGTGGAAGAAGCGTTCTTTTACGTTAAAAGCATCCACGCATTTTTTGCCCATTTCAACCAGTTTTGGAGAAATCTCACGTGGAACGTAGTAATACATATCGCCATCTTTAGATACGGTATCTAGTACTGCTTCAGAATATTCTAGGCTAGAGTAGAACACAATATTGCCTTCGTGGTCGGTTAAACCATCAAAAGTAATAATATCGCCATCAATAAACTCTTCCATAATATATTCAACGGTTGGCGTTTTATAACCGAAGAAAGCTTCTAGCTCTTCCGCAGTTTTGATTTTGTAAGTATCGCTCGCCCCAACCCCTGAATTTGGCTTGATGATTACCGGGAATTTAAGCTGTTTTACTAATTTGCGGGCATCTTCATCATCTTTAAACACACGCCCTTGAGCCACTTTTAAGCCTGCTTTACGGAAAACTTCTTTCATTTGAGCTTTGGTTTTAATGGCTAACATATCGTCCGTTTTATAACCAAAGACGTTGAAATCGGTACGCAATTTCGCATCTAATTCGAGCCAATATTCATTGTGCGATTCAATGCGGTCAATTCGCCCGTATTTATGGGCAAAGTAAGCGACTGCACGATAAACTTGTTCGTAATCTTCCATATTATCTACACGATAATATTCAGTCAGGGAATGACGCAAATTTTCGCTCAATGATTCATAAGGGGCATCGGCAATTCCAAGCGTATTAAAACCGGCTTCACGTAAACGTACCGCAAAGGTTTCAAAATTGGTCGGGAAGTGAGGGGAAATCATCACAAAATTTAGAGGTTTGGACATAAGTTTTCCTTTCGAGTTTGCATATTATTAATTCAATAAAGTGATTGTAGGCGAAATTAATTAAATTGCAAAATATATTCAACCAAATAAATTTTTTACAAAAATTAAACACTAAAAATTAAATAATTTTACTTCTTAAAAACCTATATTTAACAAGATGTTAACCATATTAATTTAGTCGGATATTTTTTAGTAATTAGCCTTATTTCTAATTTACATCATAATGGCTATCTATTATGCTAACTATATTCATCAGTTCTGATACTGATGAATTACAACATTAATATATCTAATCGGAGATTTAAAATGGCTGAACAAATTGTTCCTTCAAATGAAGCTATCTTAAAAGCAGTACAAGATACCTTAGTAATTTCAACCACCGATTTACAAGGTGTGATTACTTACGCTAACGACCTTTTCTGCAAATTAACTGGTTTTACCCGTGAAGAATTAATTGGACAACCACATAATATTGTACGCCACCCTGCCGTACCAAAAGAAGTTTATAAAGATATGTGGGATACTATCCAAGCCGGTAAAATCTGGACAGGTATCGTACCAAACTGCGGTAAAGGCGGTGTGGTTTATGTGGTTGATACCACCGTTCAACCAATGTTTGATGAAGCGGGCAAAATTACAGGCTACATCAGCGTTCGCCGTGTAATTAACGATTTAATGACCAACTTTGAAGCAGTAGAATCAGCAAAAGAAATCTTTGATGACTTCTACGGCGAATAATTAAAAAGCTAGGATTGCGTGTAAAGGAAGCTCTCTTTTACACGCAATTTTTTATTCCTTTTTGTTTTCGAGGAGTTTTTATGTCTCTCATTACCCATATTCACATCGCTTATGGTTCAGAGTCTGGCAACGCAGAGAAACTTGCCCAACAGTTAGCCCAACAACCGTTTTTAAATCACTACTCAACGAGCCTTTCCACCCTTAATGAAACGGATTTAACCGCTTTCAACCCAAATAGCTTATTGCTGATTTTAACCAGCTCATTTGGAGATGGTGAACCACCTGAAAATGCCGATGAATTTGCAGAGAAATTGGAAAATCTGACCGCTTGTAATGTGAAATATGCCATTTTCGGACTGGGTGATATTACTTACGATAAATTCTGCGGTTATAGCAAACAGCTAGATGGCTTATTACAGGCAAAGCAAGCCCAAGCCGTGATTGAAAGGGTAGATGCAGACCTAAATTATCAAGAAATCTTTAAACAATGGTTGCCTCTTGTGCAGCAGGTTTTAACTCAGCCTAATGAAGCTCCATTAGCCCATCAGCTTTCGGTCCAAGTGTATGGGGAAGATGCCACTTATCAAGCCGAAGTGCTAGAAATTAAGCATTTAGCCAATTCAAATCCGCCTGTTTATCATCTTCGTTTGTCGCTTAAAGAGAGTGGTATTTTCTACCAAGCGGGGGATTTAATTTATATCAAAGTAAACCAGCCTGAACAGTTGTTAAACCAATATGCTGAGTGGTTTGATGATACAAACGCCCTCGATATACTACGCAATAAAGAATTACGTTTATTAAGCAAAAATGTGCTGCGTGATATTCAAAAAATTTGCGGCAGCCAAGCGTTGAAAGACTTAACGAAAATTTCCAACAAAAAAGCACTAGAACAATATTTATACGGGCGAGATTTGTTAGACGTGCTACAAGATTTTGATCCGAAAAAAACCGTTACATTAGCGGATTTAGAGCCGATGTTATCTAGCTTATCCGCTCGTGCTTATTCAATTAGTTCTTGTGGCAAAACGCACCCCGATTATGTTGATTTATGTATTCGCCACGTCTATTACCAACTCAATGGCAGAGATTATCAAGGCACAGCAAGCGATTATTTAGCTAAGCTACAAGCGGGTGATTTTATCTCTATTTTTGCAAAAGCAAATCCAAACTTCCGCTTGCCTGAAAATTTAACTGCACCCGTTGTGATGATTGGTTCCGGTACAGGTATTGCCCCTCATATCGCATTCTTACAAGCCTTAGAGAGCCAATATCAAAATATTGAGAGCTATTTATTCTTCGGCGAGCGTTATAGAGAACAGGATTTTTTATATCAAAATGAGCTGGAAAATTACCTCGCTAACGGCACATTAACGAAGCTATTTACCGCATTCTCTCGAGACCAAGCAGAGAAATTTTATGTGCAAGATGCTTTAGCTTTACAGGCAGAATTGGTTTGGGCATTAATTCAACGAGGAGCTTATTTCTACATTTGCGGAAGCAAAGCAATGAGCAAAGCTATTGATGCAGAATTAATTAACATTGCCGAACAAATCGGCAAAGAGCCTTATGTTGATGATTTTAATAATATTATTGCAAGACTTGTGGCAGAAGGTCGCTTAATGCGAGATGTGTATTAAAGTTTAACAAAAAGGCACAAACTAAATTTGTGCCTTTGTTTTTGCAAAAAAATGCGAAAATCTTACCGCTTGCCAAACATTCCGCCTAGTCCACCTAAGCCGCCCATTCCGCCGCCCCCAAATCCGCCGAGAGCCCCTTTCATTCCACGCATCATTTTCGCCATTCCGCCTTTACGCATTTTTTTCATCATACGCTGCATATCGTCAAACTGTTTAAGCAGTTTATTCACATCTTGCACCTGTGTGCCGGAGCCAAGTGCAATGCGGCGGCGGCGTGAGCCTTTGATAATCTCAGGATTTGCACGTTCTTTTAACGTCATTGAATTGATGATAGCTTCCATTTTAATGAACATCTTATCATCAACTTGATTTTTAACGTGATCAGGCAGGTTTTTCGCACCCGGTAATTTATCAAGCATCGACATCATACCGCCCATTTTTTTCATCTCAATAAGCTGATCACGGAAATCTTCAAGGGTAAAATCATCGCCTTTTTTGAATTTAGCCGCAATTTTTTCCGCTTTTTCTTGATCGACCGAACGCTGAATATCTTCAATTAAAGACATCACATCGCCCATACCGAGAATGCGAGAAGCTACACGATCAGGGTGGAACGGCTCTAAAGCATCAGTTTTCTCGCCCACACCTAAGAATTTAATCGGTTTGCCTGTAATTTGACGAATAGAAAGTGCCGCACCACCACGAGCATCTCCATCAACTTTGGTTAAAATAACTCCCGTTAATGGTAAGGCTTCATTAAAGGCTTTTGCAGTGTTCGCAGCATCTTGACCTGTCATCGCATCAACGGTAAAGAGCGTTTCCACAGGGTTCAATGCAGCGTGGATTTGTTGGATTTCCTCCATCATTTCGCCATCAACGTGTAAGCGACCTGCGGTATCCACAATCAACACATCAAAGAAATTTAGTTTTGCGTGTTTAAGGGCTGCTTCAGCAATAGCAACAGGCTTTTGACTGGTTTCAGTTGGGAAGAAATCAACTTTCAATGCTTCTGCTAATGTTTG
Source organism: Mannheimia kashgarensis (assembly GCF_041807705.1). NCBI lineage: Bacteria > Pseudomonadati > Pseudomonadota > Gammaproteobacteria > Pasteurellales > Pasteurellaceae > Mannheimia > Mannheimia kashgarensis. Next base: position 18,846 of record NZ_JBGTYY010000009.1, on the reverse strand, counting down.
AAGCTGTTTGATTGCGGCAGGGCGGTAAACGTCAGCAGAAACTACTAACACTTTTTTCTTATGGCGTTCTTTTAAAAATTTTGCCAATTTACCCACAGAGGTGGTTTTACCTGCACCTTGCAAGCCTGCCATCAGAATCACAGCAGGCGGCTGGGTTGCCAGATTTAGCTCTTCGTTCGCCTCGCCCATTGCAGTTTCTAATTCGCTTTGGACGATTTTCAAGAACTCTTGCCCCGGCGTTAAACTTTTGTTTACCTCAACACCTAACGCACGCTCTTTTACTTTGTTGATAAAATCACGCACCACAGGCAATGCCACATCAGCTTCAAGCAACGCCATACGCACTTCACGTAGGGTTTCTTTAATATTATCTTCGGTTAAACGACCTTTGCCGGTAATGTTACGCAGCGTTTTGGAAAGTTTATCGGATAGGTTTTCAAACATATTGTCTTCTCAATTTGCAAATTTTTTCAAAAAAAGCACCGCTTGCAAGCGATAAATTGAGAGCATTATACAAAAAAAAGCGGGTAGATTATAGAGATAAAAAAACGGCATAGCGATTAAACTATGCCGTAAGATTTGACGATATTCGAGGAATCATTATTACTTGTTGTTATATGTGATAATAATACTCCGAATTATGTATGAAAGTGAAGTGATATTTTCAAGTTTGTATCAGAAATGAGAAGTGAATCACATAATTTTTTGTAATTTTATGCACAGCATTTAAAACAGTAAAAATACACATAAAGGAAAAAGCCCCGATAATTTCTTATCAGGGCTTCGGAATATGGCTCCTCCTGCGGGACTCGAACCTGCGACATATGGATTAACAGTCCACCGTTCTACCGACTGAACTAAGGAGGAATTGATGGTGCCTCGAGGCGGAATCGAACCACCGACACGGGGATTTTCAATCCCCTGCTCTACCGACTGAGCTATCGAGGCAACATTGTTGCGTGGTGCATTATGCTGATTTTTTCGGGCTTCGTCAAATATAATTATCAGAAATTTAACCTTTTTGATCGCATAATACTAAAAATTGAACAATCTTACCGATTGTTCAATGATAAAAAGTAAAAACCCCGATAATTTCTTATCAGGGCTTCGGAATATGGCTCCTCCTGCGGGACTCGAACCTGCGACATATGGATTAACAGTCCACCGTTCTACCGACTGAACTAAGGAGGAATTGATGGTGCCTCGAGGCGGAATCGAACCACCGACACGGGGATTTTCAATCCCCTGCTCTACCGACTGAGCTATCGAGGCAACGTTGTTGCGTGGTGCATTATGCTGATTTCAGCCCTCAACGTCAAATACTTTTTGCGGAATTTAAAAAAACTCCTGTTTAAATGTGCTTTTTTTATACTTTTCGGCTAAAAAACAGCATAATTCACACATTATCGAATATTTCGATATTTCTCTCTCGCCGTTGTTACTTTTCTTAAATAATTTCTTGCTTGAGAAGATGGGTGAGCGGTGGTTAAAATTCGATAAACCGCATCAGGCGAAAGATCGTTAATTCTATCAATCGCAGAGTAGCGGTCTGAATCAAACACACGCAATACTGCGCCGGCTCCACTGTTATAAGCAGAAATCATTGCATAGCGTTTCGATAATGGATCAGCAATACCATCTAAATATTCATCACGCAAAATAGTTAAGTAGAGCGTACCTGCATCAATATTATTCGATGGATTGTAGAGATATTCACGGCTTGGCTGTCCTCTCATTCCTTTACGTGCAAAAATATCACGCCCGGCAGTACGAGGCACAACCTGCATCAAACCAATGGCATTTGCATAACTTACCGCATAAGGGTTGAAAGAAGATTCTACCTCCATAATCCCTAAAATAAGGCTTGGTTCAATACCATATTGTCTCGCCATTTTACGCACAAGTGGTAAATATTGTCTTGCACGCACTTCAACGTGTCCTTCCACCATTTTAATTGCCACATACATCGCATTTCGACCATTTTTTAAGCGACGGGTTTGGGTTTTATTTTGAATAAGATAAGTAGCAAAATCATTGGCAAGGGCAACATTAGTAATATCCCGACCGAATCGATCTTTTACCTGTCCTCTCAAAAATGGATTAGCACTAATCGGCACATCGCCTGAAGCAAATAAGTCAATACCTCTAGGGTCTCTACCCATTAATAAAGTATGAACAATGGAATTACGAAGATGATTTTGATCGCCTAAGGTCTCAATGGTAATCACACCTTCTTCAAAGGAAATATGGCTACGAGTATAGAATTTATCCGTATATTTCACATAGTCTTTCTTACTCGCCACTAATAGCTCATTACTGCCCCAAATATCATCAATATTATTAGAGAATTGCCCCGTTAAGATATCCATTGCATTGGTATCTTTTGAATAATCTACACGGGTAGATTTTGGTTTCTTGCTGCTGGAAGATTTATTGCTTCCACAGGCAATAAGAAAGGGGATAATTGCCGCTACAGGCAAATATTTTGCATATTCTTTCATTTTGAATTTAACCTTGAATTATTCAACGGGCTTGTAGCCTTCAATGATGATTTCTTTACCCTCAAACAAGAAATTGACCATCTCTTCTTCAAGTAATTTGCGATGTTCCGAATTCATCATACTGAGTTTTTTCTCATTAACGATCATCGTCTGTTTTTTGATCCACTCAGACCACGCTTGTTTGCTGATAGAATCAAAAATACGTTTGCCGAGTTCGCCCGGATAGAGTTGAAAGTCTAAACCTTCGGCATCTTGTTTTAGGTATTCGCAAAATACGGTACGAGCCATAATCTAATCCTTAATTATCATTTGTTACGCTAAACGCCAGTTCATCTAAAATGCGTTTAACCGGTGTCGCTAAGCCTATTTCATTCTGTTGGCTGAAATCATACCAATAATCAGCCTCTGAAGATACAGTAGAGAGATAATTTCCTGCCTTTTCTTCTGCTACAAGCGGTGAGTTTTCACCAATTTTTTGCAAATTCACTTCTACTAAAATAGGGGTGATATCTAAATGAAAATGGCTAAATGTGTGTCTAAAAGTCGTTAATTTTTGCGAAATTTGTAAATTTTCTGCTAAATCTGACCGCTTAAGTGCCTCTAAACTTTCAAATTGTGGAAAGGAAAATAATCCACCCCAAATGCCTTTTGCTTCCCGTTTTTGTAACAACACTTTTGAGCCATTTTTCAGAATTAAAAAATAGGTTTGGCGTTCGGGGAGCGTTTTCTTCGGTTTCTTGGCTGGGAATTTATCCCACGCCTGCATTGCATTAGTTTGGCAATGTTCTTGTAATGGGCAGAGCAGACATTTAGGTTTGGTGTGAGTACAAATCATCGCCCCTAAATCCATCATTGCTTGGTTAAAATCTGCTACTCTCTCGGTTGGTGTAACGCTTTCGCTTAACTGCCAAAGTTGGTTTTCAACCGCTTTTTCACCAGCCCAGCCTTCCACCGCAAAATAGCGGCTTAACACACGTTTCACATTGCCATCTAAAATGGGGTGAGGAGCATCTAATACTGAAGATAAAATCGCCCCTGCCGTGCTTCTCCCCACACCGGATAATGCCAATACATCATCAAATGCAGTAGGGAATTCGCCGCCAAATTCATCTCGAATTTGCTGTGCTGCTTTATGCAAGTTTCTTGCCCGTGCGTAATAGCCCAAGCCCGTCCATAAATGCAGCACTTCATCAATAGAGCCATTAGCTAAGTCAATTACGGTGGGAAATCGTTCCATAAAACGTGCAAAATAAGGAATAACTGTTGCAACTTGAGTTTGTTGCAACATTACCTCCGACAACCAAACCTGATACAGGGTTTTATTTTGCTGCCAAGGTAAATGTTTCCGCCCATATTGCTCAAACCAAGCTAAAACATCGTTAGCAAACGGATCGGAAGCTTTTGCTTTCGCTAAAGGAAATGGGGAATTGCTGTTCATTAAAAATCTTGAAATCGGGAAAATAAATTATCATACTGCAAGCGGTCAGTTTTACCAAAAATTTTACAAAATACAGGCAAATAAAAAGCGGCTTAACTTTAAGTTAAAGCCGCTTCAATTCCAATTCTAAAGCCTATTTAAAAATACTCATTACTGAATGTACTGCACCAGCTGCTGCACCCACTGCCCCAGCTCCCATAATCACAGTACCTGCAATACCGGCAGCTTGTTCTGTTTGAGCTTGACGCTCTTCAACTTCATTCGCACGCTGTTTTCTTGCTTGAGCCAGTTCAGCATCGGTAATTAATGAGGCATTTGAGCCACGTTTTGCCAAAATGTCTTGATTATTTGCACAGCCTACCAGAAATAGAGAAAGAGCTAATGTTGCAACAAATTTTTTCATATTAAAAACCTCTAAAATTAACGGAAAATATTAATCGTTTGTCTGCTACGATTTTCGTAAGATTTATTGATTGCCTCTGCTTCATTCATCTGAATTGTTCCTAAATCCTGAATAGCATCTTGGCGACGTTGACGTTGAATTTGGTAATCTTCATTATCTAATGCACGAACTCTTGCTCGACGTTCTGCGATTTCAGCATCACTAGGCATATAGCTTGGGGCACATGCAGTTAATAGGGGGAGTGAAATAGCTAAAGAAATAAGTAGTTTTTTCATAAAAAACCTCAAGTTTTATTATAATGTTGGTTATTAAATCCACATTTAAAATTTATAGTTAAATTTTCAGTATTGTAAAAAAAAAAAATGCAATACTTTGCCAAGAAAAAAGCGATATTTGATATACATATTTTGGGAGCCCAAATAATGGCTTTTTCAATATGATGTATTAATTGACTAAATTTTTCTCAAAAAGGACTAAAAGATACCGATGAAATATTCTCTTATACCTCCCATTTTAGGTTTTCACCACGTTGCGTTAATTGTTTCCGATTACGGAAAATCCAAACATTTCTACCCCCAGATTTTAGGGGCGGAAATTATGAGGAAACTTACCGCTCAGAACGCAGCAGCTACAAGCTCGATTTACGTTTTGCAGACGGCTCGCAAATTGAATTATTTAGTTTTCCTGTTACGCCACCTCGCTTTACCTCACCTGAAACTTGCGGGCTACGCCATTTGGCATTCAAAGTGGAAAGCATTGAGCAAGCTATTGCTTTTTTAGAGCAACATAATTTACCGCACGAGGGTATTCGGGTCGATGAGGTAACAGGCAAACGCTTTACCTTTTTTCGTGATCCTGATGATTTACCATTAGAGTTTTATGAGGTGTAAATGGCGTATTTACTTATTGCTGTGTTGATTTGGGCGAGTTCCTTTATTGTTGGGAAATTTGCGGTTGCAGAGTTTGATCCTATTCAGATTATGCAAATTCGGCTTACTTTTGCTGCATTAGTGGCATTCCCGTTTGTTGTGCGTGTTTATACCAAAATCCCTAAAAAGCATAGCCTGAAAGTGTGGCTGGTCAGTTTCCTCACTTTACCACTTTGTGTGATATTACAATTTTCAGGCTTAAAATTAACCTCTGCGGCGAGTGCCGTGGCATTGCTCGGGCTAAATCCGCTTTTAACGGTATTAATGGGCTATTTCTGCTTTAAAAAACAGGCAACAAGGCTCGATTTTATCTTAAGTTTATTCGCCTGCGTAGGTATTCTCATTATGGCGGCAGGAAGCGATGACAACGGTTCAATCAATGTACTAGGGCTATTGCTCGTCACCTTAGGCAGTTTGAGTTTTATTGTCGGAATGTATCTCAGTAAAGACATTTTACAATCCGTTAAAGTCACAGATTTAACTTATGTGATGTTAGTTCAAGGTGCAATAACCGCATTACCTATTACCTTACTGTTTACAACAGATTGGCAATTACCAACAAGCCTTTCGGCTTGGGCAAGCGTGGCTTATCTTGGCATCATTTGTAGTCTGCTGGCAATGTTACTCTGGAACAAAGGCATTAGCCAATCTTCCCCTATTCTCGCTGGTATTTTGCTCGCCCTTGAGCCTGTGTTCGGGTTGTTAATGGCATTAGTCTTTTTATCGGAGCAACTAAGCCTTATCACTTGGATTGGCATTATTATCGTAATTTGCACCGCATTACTTTCGGTATTCTTGCCGATGATGAAAAAATATCAGCGATTGAGTAACACTGCTCAATAAACTATAATAACTTTGTTATTACATAAGGAGGCGATATGCAGGTAACGTTACGCAAAGTCGGTAATTCCCAAGCGGTTATTATTCCAAAAGCAGTTTTATTGCAGTTGGGCTTAGAAGATAGGCTCGATATGAAAGTAGAAGATAATAAAATTGTGCTTTCTGCTCCCAAATCTTCCCGTGCTGGGTGGGCGGTTGCTGCACAGCAAATAGCACAACATAATGACGATCAATTACTTGATTTTCCTGATGATATTGAGGACGAATGGGTATGGTAAGAGGCGATATTTATTTAATCAATCTTGACCCAACCATCGGCAGTGAAATACAAAAAACTCGTCCTTGTGTGATTGTTTCTCCGCCAGAAATTCACAACCATTTACGCACCGCCCTTATCGCACCCATGACAACAGGAAGCCGCCCAGCCCCTTTCCGTATTCCTGTTGATTTTCAAGGGAAATCGGGCTTGATTTTGCCCGAACAAATTCGTGTGGTGGATAAAGCTCGCTTAGTCAAAAAACTTGGGGAGCTTGACAGCCGAACCCTATCCAAATTGCTCTCTGTATTGCAAGAAATGTTTGCAGAGTAGCTTTCTACAAGCGGTCATATTTACAGGATTTTTTACCAATGCAGTTTCCACCTCTTTCCAGCGGCATTTTACTTCGCCGTTATAAACGTTTTCTTGCCGATATCCAACTCGCTAATGGCGAGCAAATTACTATTCACTGCCCGAATACAGGGGCGATGATAGGCTGTGCAAATGTGGGCGATAGGGTGTGGTTTTCTACCTCTGATAACCCCAAACGTAAATATACCCACACTTGGGAGCTTACCCAAACCCAAACCCAAACCCAAACCCAAACCCAAACAGGCGATTTTATTTGTGTGAATACGCTAAGGGCAAATCAACTGGTACAAGAAGCATTGGAAAATCAGTGGATTAGCGAGCTTGCCGATTATCAACACATTCTGCCCGAACAAAAATATGGTAGCGAAAACAGCCGTGTCGATTTTTTACTAAAATCTGACCGCTTGCAGGATTGCTTTGTGGAAGTGAAGTCCACCACTCTTTTAACTGAAAATGGGGTTGGAATGTTCCCTGATGCGAAAACCGAACGAGGGCAAAAGCACTTACGAGAGCTCACAAAGATTGCTGGAGAAGGGCAACAAGCGGTCATTTTTTTCGCTATTTTGCACACAGGTATTGATAAGTTTGAGGTCGCAAAACAGATCGACCCTAAATACGCAGCATTGCTTGAGAACGCTCAACATCAAAATGTGAAAGTTTTAACCTATAAAGTCGAAATACAATTAGAAAATGGTAAACCGCAAGGAATGGTGTTGAGTAAAAAATTGTAATAATCGAGAATAAAATCTGTACGAAATTATTTTTTTGATTATACTTCGCCCCAAACATTTACTAGGAAAATTTATGCGTTCAGACAATTCACAAGTTTACGGTACAATTAGCCGTACGTTACATTGGGCAATGGCAATTTGCTTTGGTTTTATGCTTTATACAGGGCTTCAGGGAGAAGCGTTTCGTGAATGGCTGCCTTATCACAAATCTGTTGGGGCGATTTTAATGTTGCTCATCATCATTCGTGTGATTTGGGCAATCATCAACCGCAATAACCGCCCAGAACCTGATAATATTTTTGTTACTTTAGGGCATTTTGCTCTTTATGTTTTAATGATTGCAGTTCCTACAATCGCTTTAATTCGCCAATACGGTGCAGCACGAGGCCCGTTAGAAGTATTTGGCGTGAATGTGATGGAAGGTTCAGCCGAAAAAATCGAATGGGCGGTAAATCTTGGCAACAATTTTCACGGAGAACTAGCGTGGGCATTGTTTGTGTTATCGGCTGGTCATATTGTGATGGCGATTTACCACCAAATCAAAGGTAAAAAGATTTTAAACCGTATGACCCACTAACATAAAATAAGATGGCTTGAAGAAATTCAAGCTATTTTTTTGTAAAAAATTCAGCAAAAACGACCGCTTGTAATTGAAATGTAGAGAATGATCCCCATATAAGCGAAAGTTTTCTAAAAAGAAGGATTTAAAATGACAACGATTGTATGCGTGCGAAAAGATGGAAAAGTGGCTATCGGCGGCGATGGTCAGGCAACACTCGGAAACTGCATTGAAAAAGGCACAGTGCGCAAAGTTCGCCGTTTATATAAAGACAAAGTGGTTACAGGCTTTGCAGGCTCAACTGCTGATGCCTTTATTTTGCGTGATTTATTTGAGAAAAAGCTAGAATTACATCAAGGTCATTTAGTGAAATCTGCGGTAGAACTGGCAAAAGAGTGGCGTACCGAGCGTGCTTTACGCCGTTTAGAAGCGATGATGATCGTGGCAAATGAAAGCGAGTTCTTACTGGTTTCAGGCTCAGGCGATGTAATTGAACCCGAACAAGATGTACTGGCTATCGGCTCCGGCGGAAACTACGCTAAGGCAGCTGCTCTTGCGTTACTTCGCACAGAAAACAATTTATCGGCAAAAGAGATTGTTGCCGAAGCCTTAAAAATTGCTGGCGATATTGATATTTACAGCAACCACAATCACGTTGTGGAAGAGATTTAAATTTTTAATCCCCTCTTTAGCAAAGAGGGGCAGGGGGAGATTTGGCAGAAGTAACTGATCCTCATACGGAATTTTAAAATTGTCATCAAATCTCCCCTAACCCCTCTTTTCTAAAGAGGGGAACTACTTAATAAGGAACAAAATATATGTCAATGACCCCTCGTGAAATCGTCTCTGAATTAGACGCTCATATTATCGGACAAAAAGATGCAAAACGTGCGGTGGCAATCGCATTGCGTAACCGCTGGAGAAGAATGCAATTACCTGAAGATCTTCGCCAAGAAGTAACCCCAAAAAATATTTTAATGATTGGTCCAACGGGTGTGGGTAAAACCGAAATTGCCCGCCGTTTGGCGAAACTTGCCAATGCCCCGTTTATCAAAGTTGAGGCAACCAAATTCACTGAAGTGGGCTATGTGGGTAAAGAAGTGGATTCGATTATCCGTGATCTAGCTGATGTGTCGATGAAATTAGTCCGCCAACAAGCGGTCGAAAAAAATAAAATGCGAGCCCAAGATGCGGCGGAAGATCGCATTTTAGATGTGTTATTACCACCTGCGAAAGATCAGTGGGGAAATGTGCAGGAATCAGATAATAATTCCACCCGCCAAACATTCCGCAAAAAATTGCGTGAAGGTCAACTAGACGATAAAGAGATCGAAATTGATGTTGCCGCTCAAGTGAGTGTAGAAATTATGACCCCACCGGGTATGGAAGAGATGACCTCACAACTTCAATCTTTATTTGAGGGAATGTCGCCAAACAAAACCAAAAAACGCAAAATGAAAATTAAAGATGCGTTAAAAATTATGCTAGACGAAGAAGCGGCAAAATTGGTTAATCCTGAAGAGCTAAAACAGCAAGCGATCGAAGCGGTAGAACAGCACGGGATCGTGTTTATTGATGAGATCGATAAGATCTGTAAAAAAGGCGAACACTCAGGCGGCGATGTTTCTCGTGAAGGGGTGCAGCGTGATTTACTGCCAATCATCGAAGGATCAACGGTAAACACCAAACACGGTATGGTGAAAACCGACCACATTCTATTTATCTGCTCGGGTGCGTTCCAAGTGGCTCGTCCATCAGATTTATTGCCAGAGTTACAAGGGCGTTTACCAATTCGTGTAGAATTAAAATCGCTAACCAAAGAAGATTTCGAGCGAATTTTAACCGAGCCGAACGCTTCATTAACGCTACAATATCGTGAGCTAATGAAAACCGAAGGCGTTGAAATTGAGTTTACCAAAGAGGGGATTAGCCGCATTGCGGAAAGTGCATTCCGTGTGAACGAGAAAACCGAAAACATCGGGGCAAGACGTTTACACACTGTGCTTGAACGCTTGATGGACGGTATCTCTTTCGATGCAAGTGAACGTCGTGGCGAGAAGATTGTAATTGATGAAAATTACGTTTCTGAAGCCTTAAATGACGTGGTGGAAAACGAAGATTTAAGTCGCTTTATTTTGTAGTTTTAAGTTATACAAGCGGTTATTTTAGCGAAAAATTTTGCGAATTAACCGCTTTTCATATTGTTAGTTATAAAAATGAAAAATCTATACAAATGGCCTGCTGCACAATCGCTTTATCCGAATCGGGGAAAGAAATCTTATGCAGGGAAACGGTTTCGTTACCACCTCCATTCTTGGTTACATCGCTCCAAAATCAATCAATTTGAACAGTTTGTTGCACAGCATCCGCAGCTAATTCCGCTCTTAAATGCCAGACCGAATTACAGTTACCCTGTGGCTCACCGCTTTTTAGATAAGCGGTTTAGTGCAAAACAACGTTTGCAAAAGATTTGTGATAATTTGCTGTTTTTACCGCAAAAATTGGCTCATCTGCCACCTTTATGGCAACAAGCGGTTAATTTCGGGGAAATTATTGCAGATTTTGAGTTATGGCTTAACATCAATGAATATCAGCCGATGGAGGGGTTTTGGGCATTAGAACTTCGCCACAAGCCGACCGATCAGTTAGTTTATTTATTAACATTTGGTAAGTTAGATGAAGCCTTGTTGATAGCCGTAATTCAAGGTCCGAATTTTGAGGGTTCAAAAGAGCTGGTGAAACAATTAACCAAAAGTTGTCACGGCTTACGCCCGGCCTATTTAATGGTTGAAGCGATGAAGGCTTTAACGGCTGTTCTTGGTTATCAGAGTTTGCTAGGCATTCCACAGAAATATCAGAACAAATCCCGCTGGGTGCAAAGTAAACGCTATGTGGTGGATTATGATGCTATTTTTGCTGAGTCGGGCGGAAAGCCGGGAAATTATTGGCAGTTGTCGCTTGAATTGGAAAGTAAAAAAATAGATGAAATTCCAAGCAAAAAACGCTCAATGTATCGCAAGCGTTATGAAATGCTGGCTCATTTAAAACAAACGATGGAACTGATGATTAGAGCCGGATGCTAACTTAAGTTTATAAACGCAACTCAATATACAAGCGGTCAAAAATTTGTAGATTTTGACCGCTTGCAATTTATATATCTCATCTCGTTATTATAGATTTTCTTATAACTTTTCCTCTGCATTATAAAATTATTCAATCATCTTAAACAAAATGAAAAGCATATGTTACATTGATTTTACAATGTAATTATTTTGTTTAATTTCCCTACATTTTGTATAACTTTAAAACATTTTATTTTCCAATCTTTGCATATGAAAGACAAAAATATAATTAAATCAATAAAAACGATAAAAAATGCTATATATAATTAGATAGTAAGGTTGATATATTATGCTATAATCCGCCCCCTAATTAAGAATAGTTATCGAGTGCAAAATATGAATCAACATTACTTTAATCTATTGGGAAACATTACTTGGTTATGGATGAGTTCACCTCTTCATAGGGAATGGAGTTGTGAGCTACTGGCACGCAATGTAATTCCGGCAATTGAAAATGAACAGTATATGCTACTTGTTGATGATGGAGTTCCGGTCGCCTACTGTAGTTGGGCGGATTTAAATCTTGATACGGAGGTTAAATATATTAAGGATATTAGTTCATTAACACCGGAGGAATGGCAGTCTGGCGATAGACGTTGGATTATTGATTGGGTCGCACCATTCGGACATTCTCAATTACTTTATAAAAAAATGTGTCAGAAATATGCTGATACACTCGTCAGATCTATACGCTTCCAACCAAATCAAAAATCAGTAGGAAAAATTGCTTATTTCAAAGGAGGTAAATTAGATAAAAAAACAGCAAAAGAACGTTTTGATAAATATCAAGAAGAGCTGGCAACAGCACTTAAAAATGAATTTAATTTTATTAAATAATAGAAGGAGATATCCCTTATGGGTAATAAATTTACTAATATTTCAACAAACCTAAGAAATTCGTGGCTTACTACCAAATCCAGTTTAAATAGAACAGGACAATCATTAGCTAAAGCAGGGCAATCTTTAAAAACCGGGGCTAAAAAAATCATCCTCTACATTCCAAAAGATTATCAATATGATACCGAGAAAGGCAATGGCTTACAGGATTTGGTTAAAGCAGCCCAAGAGTTAGGTATTGAAGTGCAAAAAGAGGAGGGAAACGACATTGCAAAAGCACAAACCAGTTTGGGCACAATTCAAAATGTACTGGGTTTAACTGAGCGTGGTATTGTGTTGTCAGCCCCTCAGCTTGACAAGTTGCTTCAGAAAACTAAAGTAGGTCAAGCGATTGGTTCTGCAGAAAATCTTACAAAAGGTTTTAGTAATGCAAAAACCGTATTATCTGGTATTCAATCTATTTTAGGCTCGGTATTGGCTGGCATGGATTTAGATGAGGCATTACAAAAAAACAGTAATGAGCTGACACTTGCTAAAGCTGGTTTAGAGTTAACCAACTCATTGATCGAAAATATTGCTAACTCGGTCAAAACGCTAGACGCCTTTGGTGATCAAATTAATCAACTTGGTTCAAAACTACAAAACGTTAAAGGGTTAAGTTCTCTTGGCGATAAACTAAAAGGTCTGAGTGGTTTTGATAAAACCAGCCTTGGTTTAGATGTCGTATCTGGCTTACTGTCGGGTGCAACAGCTGCACTTGTACTTGCAGATAAAAATGCTTCAACATCAAGAAAAGTAGGTGCGGGTTTTGAATTGGCAAACCAAGTTGTTGGTAATATTACCAAAGCCGTTTCTTCTTACATTTTAGCCCAACGTGTTGCAGCAGGTTTATCTTCAACCGGGCCTGTGGCTGCTTTAATTGCTTCTACTGTTTCTCTTGCGATTAGCCCATTAGCATTTGCCGGTATTGCCGATAAATTTAATCACGCAAAAAGTTTAGAGAGCTATGCTGAACGCTTTAAAAAATTAGGCTATGACGGTGATAATTTATTAGCGGAATATCAGCGTGGAACAGGAACTATTGATGCATCGGTGACTGCAATTAATACCGCATTGGCTGCTATTGCCGGTGGTGTGTCTGCTGCGGCAGCCGGCTCGGTTATTGCTTCACCGATTGCCTTATTAGTATCTGGGATTACCGGTGTAATTTCTACTATTCTGCAATACTCTAAACAAGCAATGTTTGAACACGTTGCGAATAAAATTCATAACAAAATTGTAGAATGGGAAAAGAATAATGGTGGTAAAAACTACTTTGAAAATGGTTACGATGCCCGTTATCTTGCGAATTTACAAGATAATATGAAATTCTTATTGAACTTAAATAAAGAATTACAAGCCGAGCGTGTAATTGCAATTACTCAGCAACAATGGGATAGTAATATAGGTGATTTAGCTGGTATCAGTCGTCTAGGTGAAAAAGTACTTAGCGGGAAAGCCTATGTTGATGCCTTTGAAGAAGGTCAACATCTTAAAGCGGATAAATTAGTGCAATTAGATTCTGCGAAAGGGATTATTGATGTTAGTAACACTGGAGAAGCGAAAACACAGCATATTTTATTCCGGACACCGTTATTAACTCCGGGAACAGAAAAACGCGAGCGAGTGCAGACGGGTAAATATGAGTATATTACTAAACTTCATATTAACCGAGTAGATAGCTGGCAAATTAAAGATGGCGCAGCGAGCTCAACATTTGATTTAACGAATGTCGTTCAGCGAATTGGTGTTGAGTTGGATCATGCTGAGAATGTTATTAAAACCAAAGAAACGAAGATTGTTGCAACATTAGGTGATGGCGATGACAATGTATTTGTTGGCTCAGGTACTACAGAAATTGATGGCGGTGAAGGTTACGACCGAGTTCACTATAGCCGCGGAAACTATGGTGCTTTAACTATTGATGCAACCAAAGAGACCGAGCAAGGTAGTTATACCGTAAATCGTTTCGTAGAAAGCGGTAAAGCATTACACGAAGTGACTTCAACTCACACCGCATTAGTGGGCAACCGTGAAGAAAAAATTGAATATCGTCATAGCAATAACCAGCACCATGCCGGTTATTACACCAAAGATACCTTGAAAGCTGTTGAAGAAATTATCGGTACATCACATAACGATATTTTTAAAGGTAGTAAGTTCAATGATGCCTTTAATGGTGGTGATGGTGTCGATACTATTGACGGTAACGACGGCAATGACCGCTTATTTGGTGGTAAAGGCGATGATATTATCGATGGTGGAAATGGTGATGACTTTATCGATGGCGGTAAAGGCAACGACCTATTACACGGTGGCAAAGGCGATGATATTTTCGTTCACCGTCAAGGCGATGGTAATGATTCAATTACTGAATCGGAAGGTAATGATAAATTATCATTCTCTGACTCAAATCTAAAAGATTTAACCTTTGAGAAAGTAAATCACCACCTTGTGATTACTAATACCAAGCAGGAAAAAGTCACCATTCAAAACTGGTTCCGTGAAGCAGAGTTTGCAAAAACAATTCAAAATTATGTTGCAACAAGAGACGATAAAATTGAAGAGATTATCGGTCAAAATGGTGAACGGATTACCTCGAAGCAAGTGGATGAACTTATCGAAAAAGGTAACGGTAAAATCGCTCAGAGTGAACTGACAAAAGTTGTGGATAACTATCAATTACTCAAATATAGCCGAGATGCATCAAACAGTTTAGATAAGTTAATCTCATCTGCAAGTGCATTTACCTCGTCTAATGATTCGAGAAATGTATTAGCGAGCCCAACTTCAATGTTGGATCCGAGTTTATCTTCTATTCAATTTGCTAGAGCAGCTTAATTTTTAATGATTGGCAACTCTATATTGTTTCGCACATTATGGAGTTGCCGTTTTATTTTATAAAAGGAGACAATATGGAAGCTAACCATCAAAGGAATGATCTTGGTTTAGTTGCCCTCACTATGTTGGCACAATACCATAATATTTCGCTTAATCCGGAAGAAATAAAACATAAATTTGATCTTGACGGAAAAGGGCTTTCTTTAACCTCTTGGCTTTTAGCCGCAAAATCGTTAGCGTTGAAAGCGAAACACATTAAAAAAGAGATTTCTCGCTTACACTTGGTGAATTTACCTGCATTAGCTTGGCAAGATAACGGTAAACATTTTTTATTGGTAAAAGTGGATACTGATAATAACCGCTATTTAACTTACAATTTGGAACAAGATGCCCCACAAATTCTGTCACAAGACGAATTTGAAGCCTGCTATCAAGGGCAATTAATTTTGGTCACATCTAGAGCTTCCGTAGTAGGTCAACTAGCAAAGTTCGATTTCACCTGGTTTATTCCGGCAGTGATCAAATACCGAAAGATCTTTCTAGAAACCTTGATTGTTTCGATCTTTTTGCAAATTTTTGCCCTAATTACACCGCTATTTTTCCAAGTTGTTATGGATAAAGTACTGGTGCATCGAGGTTTTTCAACCTTGAATATCATTACGGTTGCCTTAGCTATTGTGATCATCTTTGAAATTGTACTAAGTGGTTTGAGAACCTATGTTTTTTCTCATAGCACTAGCCGTATTGATGTTGAATTAGGCGCTAAATTATTTCGACATTTATTATCACTACCCATTTCTTATTTTGAAAACAGACGAGTTGGAGATACAGTCGCTAGGGTTAGAGAATTAGATCAAATTCGAAATTTTCTCACAGGGCAAGCATTAACTTCTTTTCTAGATTTATTATTCTCTTTTATCTTCTTTGCCGTGATGTGGTATTACAGTCCGAAGTTGACTCTTGTTATTCTTGGCTCATTACCTTTCTATATATTGTGGTCTATTTTTATCAGTCCAATTTTGCGACGACGTCTAGATGATAAATTTGCCCGAAGTGCTGATAACCAAGCATTCTTAGTTGAGTCGGTAACAGCCATCAATATGATTAAAGCGATGGCGGTTGCTCCACAAATGACTGATACATGGGATAAACAGCTGGCAAGCTATGTTTCATCAAGTTTCCGTGTCACCGTATTAGCAACCATTGGGCAACAAGGTGTACAACTTATTCAAAAAACCGTTATGGTGATTAACCTTTGGTTAGGGGCACACTTAGTTATTTCAGGCGATCTTAGTATTGGACAATTAATTGCCTTTAATATGCTGTCAGGACAAGTGATTGCACCGGTGATTCGGTTAGCTCAGCTCTGGCAAGATTTCCAACAAGTTGGGATTTCCGTCACTCGCTTAGGTGATGTTTTAAACTCTCCAACAGAGCAATATCAAGGAAAGTTATCACTACCAGAAATAAAAGGCGATATCTCATTTAAAAATATCCGCTTTAGATATAAACCAGATGCACCAACTATTTTAAATAATGTGAATTTAGAAATTAGGCAAGGAGAAGTGATTGGGATTGTTGGACGTTCCGGTTCAGGCAAAAGTACTCTGACTAAATTACTGCAACGTTTTTATATTCCTGAAAATGGGCAGGTTTTGATTGATGGACATGATCTAGCCTTAGCTGATCCAAACTGGCTACGCCGTCAAATAGGTGTAGTGCTGCAAGATAATGTGTTATTAAACCGCAGTATCCGAGAAAATATTGCGCTATCAGATCCAGGAATGCCAATGGAGCGAGTAATTTATGCAGCAAAATTAGCAGGGGCTCACGATTTTATTTCAGAATTGCGTGAAGGTTATAACACCATTGTGGGTGAACAAGGAGCGGGGCTTTCAGGCGGGCAACGCCAACGGATTGCGATTGCTCGAGCTTTGGTAAACAACCCGAAAATCCTGATTTTTGATGAGGCAACCAGTGCCCTCGATTACGAATCTGAGCATATTATTATGCAAAATATGCAAAAAATATGCCAAGGCAGAACCGTGATTTTGATTGCACATCGTTTATCGACCGTCAAAAATGCGGATCGAATTATTGTAATGGAAAAGGGGGAAATTGTTGAGCAAGGCAAGCACCACGAATTACTGCAAAACAGTAACGGACTTTATTCCTACTTACACCAATTACAACTTAATTAAGAAGGAAAACAATGAAAATATGGCTTAGTGGTATTTATGAATTTTTCCTACGCTATAAAAACATTTGGGCAGAAGTATGGAAAATTCGTAAAGAATTAGACCACCCAAACAGAAAAAAAGACGAAAGTGAATTTTTACCAGCACATTTAGAACTGATTGAAACCCCGGTTTCTAAAAAACCACGTCTAATTGCTTATTTGATTATGCTATTTTTAGTTGTGGCAATTGTGCTTGCCAGTGTAAGCAAAGTTGAAATTGTGGCGACTGCTCCTGGTAAATTAACTTTTAGTGGCAGAAGTAAAGAAATTAAACCGATTGAAAACGCCATTGTACAAGAAATTTTCGTTAAAGATGGGCAGTTTGTGGAAAAAAGGCAATTATTAGTCAGCTTAACTGCATTGGGTTCTGATGCAGATATCAAAAAGACCATTGCTTCACTTTCTTTAGCTAAACTGGAGAGCTATCGCTACCAAACTTTGCTTACTGCCATTGAAAAAGAGTCCTTGCCGGTGATTGATTTATCTAGAACCGAATTTAAAGATTCATCGGAAGAAGATCGACTACGTATTAAACACTTAATTGAGGAGCAATACACCACTTGGCAAAAACAAAAAACACAGAAAACTTTAGCGTATAAGCGTAAAGAGGCTGAAAAACAAACAATATTTGCCTATGTCCGTAAATATGAAGGTGCAACACGTATTGAACAAGAAAAATTAAAAGACTTTAAGACACTTTATAAACAGAAGTCTTTATCTAAGCACGAACTTCTTGCGCAAGAAAATAAATTAATTGAGGCTCAGAATGAGCTAGCTGTTTATCGCTCAAAATTAAATGAATTAGAAAATGATCTACTCAATGTAAAAGAAGAACTTGAATTGATCACGCAATTCTTTAAAAGCGATGTATTAGAAAAATTAAAACAGCATATTGAAAATGAGCGTCAACTTCGGCTTGAATTAGAAAAAAATAATCAGCGTAAGCAAGCCTCTATGATTAGAGCGCCGATTTCTGGTACGGTTCAGCAACTGAAAATTCATACCGTAGGAGGTGTTGTTACGACTGCTGAAACCTTGATGATCATTGTGCCGGAAGATGATGTGTTGGAAGCAACCGCTCTTGTCCAAAACAAAGATATTGGCTTTGTAACGGCAGGGCAAGAAGTGATTATTAAAGTGGAAACTTTCCCTTATACACGCTATGGTTATCTAACCGGTCGAATTAAACATATTAGTCCGGATGCAATCGAGCAACCTAATGTAGGCTTAGTTTTTAATGCAACAATGACTATAGATAAGAAGAATCTAACATCGCCTGATGGGCGAAAAATTGATTTGAGTTCAGGTATGACAATAATTGCTGAAATCAAAACCGGTGAACGGAGTGTAATGAGTTATTTACTCAGCCCACTAGAAGAATCTGTCACGGAAAGTTTAAGGGAACGCTAATCGCACCTAAACAAAGCCATAAAAGCCATTTTGAGTTTTTATGGCTTTATTTTTAGTCCACAAGTGGTCAAAAAAGCTAAACTTTTTACACTTTTATAACAAATAGTTCTAACTAAAAATTACTAAGGGGCTGTAGTAGATTAGCATCACTGCTATACTACAAAAATGAAGATAACCCATTGTAAATTAAAGAAATCTTTGCAGAAAAGCTTCTTGAATTTTTTGTTGCTGAAGTGACCGCTAGAACCGCTGCTGATTTATTAGGTATTCAACCCAATACGGCAGCCCTGTTTTACCACAAAATTAGGCTGGTCATTGAACACCATTTA